>NZ_JABXJH010000001.1:0-217207 GCF_013373675.1 Bacteroides sp. L10-4 | reverse complement strand
TAATCGGGAGGATTTGGTTAACTTTGACTGAGTCCTTGGAATTAGTAGTTTTCATGGAGAAAAGTCGCCAAACTTTTCCTTTAAATTACTAAATTTCAGGGACTTTTGCAGATTTAATCACTTGAAAGTTAAATATTTAACAGCATATATTTAATTTTTGTCATCTACTAAATCCCTAACCAGATAGTTCGCTATCTATTTTTTAGGCTTGGTAGCAGTTTAATTCTCATTTTTCCCGAACACCTCAAAAGGCACACGGATAGACACCCCCCGTTGAATCAGATTGTATAGGTTAGGTAACATCCGGCGTTTAAAGTCTTTCCAGTCTGTACCGGGATTTTTGTTCCAGCCGGCTTCGGCTAAAGCCAATCCTCGGGGGAAAGTCATATAGGTGGCACGGTTTATATCTTTGATGGCTTCTCCCCATAGGGTTCCCATGATTCCTATGATTTGTTTGCGCTTGTCAGCCTCTAGTTTGTAAGTGGGATCGAAGCTGAATGTTTTCTGAAGGGTAGTGATGGGCATTCCCCAATTGTGGAATTCCGGAAAATCGTTCTTGTATTGCGGGTAGTCTAGATAAGCGTACTCACCGGGAGCAAGAATAAGAGTGTTGTTGGATTTCCGTGTCAGTTCGATACATTTAGGAGTGAGGGCGTTTCGCCAAGTCACGAGGGTGACATCTTGTGGATAGTCAAAGAGATATTTGCTGGCAGGGTAATAGATATTATCCAGCTCGCACCAGAGGATGGTGTGGAGTCCGTACCGTTTGGTAGAAGTCAACACCTTTCCGAAGAAGATGTTCATTAATTGGTCAGGATTGGTATAGCCGTGTTCCTTCATCAGTTGAAGGTTTTCGGGGCTTTTTGCCCAGTTCTTCTTGATGGCGGATTCATCCCCTCCCAAATGAATCTTCTTGGAGGGGAAGAGAAGTGACATTTCGCGGATGACATCATCAAGGAGCTTATATACTTGCGGATTGGCTGCGGAAAGCATGACATTGTCCGTTTTGCCCAATTTGAAGATGGAGTCTTTATGGATGTCACAACGCAGTTCCGGATAAGCTGTAAGAATGGCAGCCGTATGTCCGGGTATATCTATTTCGGGAATGATTTCCACATTCAGGTTTGCGGCATATTCTACCAGGTCTTTAATTTGCTCTTGGGTATAGAAACCGTTGTCGGGTCCGTTATTACCCCCTTGAGGAGTACGGAAAGCGCCCACTTCGGTTAGTTTAGGATGACTTTTGATTTCAATTCGCCAGCCTTGATCGTCACTGAGGTGGAGCTGCAATACATTGAATTTATAACGTGCCATCTGCCGGATGTAGTGTTTCACATCATCCACGGGTAGAAAATGACGGGCAGGGTCGAGCATTAACGCACGGTGTGCATACGCCGGGCTGTCTTCGATGAAGAGGGACTGGATTTTTTTGTTTCCGGTGTTTATGACATCTCCTAAGAGTACTTGGTCAAGGGTGTATATGCCATAGAGTATGCCGGCGGCGGTTTTACCTTCAATGGTTATTTCGTTGGGAGTTATGGAGAGCCTGTATTGTTCATAGTCAGGAACTTCAGAGTTAAGTAGAAGCTTGATTCTTCCTTCTGTACCAATCGGGAGCTCCATATCGAATCGTTGGTGCCAAATGTTTTGTAGTTCATTGGCAATGAACGATAATGTACCGGAACTGATAACCATTTTTTCATTTTCCGAAAGTCGGAATAAACCTTCACCTTGTTGAATGTGGTTGGGTAAGGGGAGCAAAGCTGCCAGGTTGTTTTGTGCCTGAATATGGCATACTGATAATAACATTGCGAGCAGGAGGCATATTCCTGTTCTTTGGAAGGTGAAAAATGTTTTCATTTATATTGAAGATAAAGTTAGAATGCTTTGCAAATATACGGATATTATCTGATATCCGCCCCCCACATCAATTTATTCCGTAATGTGTCAAAGAAGATGTGGTTGTAGCGTTTTACTACTTTGATGGAATAATCTGCCCGTGAGATATGCAACCGGGTAGTTTCTTTGCAGGACTCGCTACGCCCGTCGATGGCAACCAGGAAGTTATGGCTGCGGCTTTCCACATCAAGTGTAATTTCCCAGTCGTCACAAATGACGATGGGACGGACGTTGAGACTATGCGGAGCCACAGGAGTAATGGCAATCGTCTTACTGTGAGGAACGATGACCGGACCTCCTACGCTGAGCGAATAGGCAGTAGAGCCAGTAGGGGTGGAAATGACCAGTCCATCGGCTTGATAGGTTGTCAGTGGAGCGCCATTGATGGCGGCGTGGATACTGATCATGGAAGAACTGTCCCTTTTTAGTACGGCAATTTCATTGAGTGCATAAGGAAACTTCATCAATAGTTCGTCATCACATTTCAGTTGTAGCACACTACGCTCTTCCACTTTATAATGGTTATTGTAAATTTCTTCAAAAGTGTTCTCCATTTCTTCGGGAGAGATATCCGCTAAAAATCCCAGACGGCCGGTATTAATGCCTAAAATTGGAATATTCTTTTTTCCTACACGGCTGGCTGCCTTCAGAAAAGTACCGTCACCACCGATGCTGATAACCATGTCGGCATGAAAGTCATCTTCGTCAAATAATTCGGCAGACGGTATGTCAAGATGTAAGTCGGCAGTCAGAAAATGATAGAATTCCCGGCAGACACAAAGTTGTGCATTATGCCGTTCCAATATGCGGAAAAGATTCTCTGCATGGGAAGATTTTTTTGCTTGGTAAGTATTTCCAATTATGGCAAATTTCATAGTCAATCTATTGTTATGCTGCGCAAAGATGCTATTTTTTTCTCAGAATGCTGCCAACATATTGCTATTATTTGTACTTTTGTCCCAAACTATAAACCGAATTATGACGAGATTAAGCGTAAATATAAATAAGGTTGCAACGCTGCGCAATGCCCGTGGAGGTGATGTCCCGAATGTTATAAAGGTTGCGCAGGATTGTGAAAGCTTTGGTGCTGATGGTATTACGGTGCATCCCCGTCCTGATGAAAGGCATATTCGCCGTAAGGATGTGTATGATTTGCGGCCGTTGTTGCGTACGGAGTTCAATATCGAAGGTTATCCTGCACCCGATTTTATAGATCTGGTCTTGAAGGTGAAACCGCATCAGGTTACTTTGGTTCCAGACAGTCCTACACAGCTGACTTCAAACGCAGGTTGGGATACCAAGACCCATTTTGACTTCTTGAACGAAGTGCTGGATGAGTTCAACAATGCCGGTATCCGTACTTCCGTATTTGTTTCCACCGATACCGAAATGATAGAATATGCCGCCAAGGCCGGTGCCGACCGCGTGGAGCTATATACGGAACCTTATGCTACGGCTTATCCCAAAGGACGGGAAGCGGCTGTGGCTCCTTTTGTCGAGGCTGCCAAGGTGGCCCGAAGCTTAGGTCTGGGGCTGAATGCCGGACATGACCTGAGTCTGGTGAATCTGAATTATTTTTATCAAAACATTCCGTGGCTGGACGAGGTGTCCATCGGGCATGCGCTGATTAGTGACGCATTGTATCTGGGATTGGAGCGTACGGTCAAGGAATATAAAAACTGTCTTCGCTGATGAATGTAATGTTGTTATTGGCCCAAGTGGCTTCGGCACTGACTGACTCTATTTCAGGTGCCAATCCGGTACTGACACAAGTAAACGCTTCCGACGAAATGAATTTATGGAGCATGGCCATCAAAGGTGGCTGGATTATGGTTGTCTTGGGATTGATGTCCGTACTTTGTTTTTACATCTTGTTTGAACGTAATTATGTTATCCGGAAGGCGGGGAAAGAAGACCCTCAGTTCATGGATAAAATAAAGGATTATATTTTGGGTGGGGAATTGAAAGCTGCCATTGCTTATTGTCGCAGTGTGGATACTCCCTCGGCTCGTATGATTGAAAAAGGTATCAGCCGTTTGGGACGCCCGGTGAACGATGTGCAGGCTGCCATCGAGAATGTGGGTAATATTGAGGTTGCCAAACTGGAGAAGGGAATGACGATTATGGCCACTATTTCCAGTGGGGCTCCTATGCTTGGCTTTCTTGGCACGGTGACAGGCATGGTACGTGCGTTTTGGCAAATGGCGAATGCCGGGAATAACATTGATATCGGCTTGCTTTCCGGCGGTATTTATGAGGCAATGATTACTACGGTGGGCGGTTTGATAGTCGGCATCATAGCTATGTTTGCCTATAATTATCTGGTGACACTGATAGATGGCGTGGTCAACAAGATGGAAGCCAAGACAATGGCATTCATGGATTTGTTGAATGAACCGGCGAAATGATTTATTAAAAAATGAATAATTAAAAGAAGAGGAGAAGCGTGTTAAAACGTAGAGCTAAAATATCGCCCAATTTCAGTATGGCGTCCATGACGGACTTGATTTTCCTGCTGCTGATTTTCTTTATGATAACGTCTACCATGGTGTCACCCAATGCTATCAAGGTGCTGTTGCCGCAGGGAAAGCAACAGACCTCTGCGAAGCCTTTGACAAGAGTCATCATAGATAAGAACCTGAATTATTATGCTGCTTTTGGCAATGACAAGGAACAGTCTCTGACGCTTGAAGAATTGACTCCTTTCCTGCAATCATGTGCGGAGAAGGAACCTGAAATGTATATAGCTTTGTATGCTGACGAAACGGTGCCCTATCGGGAAATAGTGAAGGTGCTGAATATTGCGAATGAGAATAAGTTCAAGATGGTGCTGGCAACACGGCCGCCGGAAAACTAAATCGTACATTGTACATGGTTAAATTGTAAATGCAATGGTGAATCAGAAGAAGAAAGGAAAATATATAGGTATGGCAGGTGCACTCGTGGTGCATATTGCCATTATTGCCCTTTTGATACTGGTAGGATTCACCCGGCCGGAACCTTCGGAAGAAGGGGGTGTGCCTGTTATGTTGGGAGAAGTGCCCGATGCACTCGGTGCTGCCGATCCTTCTTTGGTAAAGGTGGACGTTATGCCGGAGGAAATTGCCCCCCGGGTACAGGAAACGGTGGAGCAGGATATCATTACGCAGGAAACTGAAGAGTCAGTTGCGATAAAACCCAAAGCCCAACCCAAGAAAAAAGAGGAAGTGAAGAAGCCGGAAAAAACGGAAGCCGAAAAAGCGGAAGAAGCCCGTAAACTGGCGGCGGCAAAAGCCGAGCGGGAGCGTAAGGAAGCCGAAGAGGCTGCCCGCAGACGAGTGGCCGGCGCTTTTGGCAAAGGTGCCCAAATGGGTAGTAAAGGTGACACGGAAGGAGAAGGTATTCAAGGAAGTCCTACGGGGAATGCTCCGTCCGGAGCTACTTCGGGTACGGGAGGTTACGGTTCGTTTAATTTGGGCGGGCGTTCTCTCGGTGAGGGCGGATTGCCCCGACCGGTATAT
The DNA here is from genome assembly GCF_013373675.1 of Bacteroides sp. L10-4. Classification (NCBI taxonomy): domain Bacteria; kingdom Pseudomonadati; phylum Bacteroidota; class Bacteroidia; order Bacteroidales; family Bacteroidaceae; genus Bacteroides; species Bacteroides sp. L10-4. Next base: position 211,808 of record NZ_JABXJH010000001.1, on the reverse strand, counting down.
AATGTGCAGGATGAGGGCCGGGTTGTGGTGACCATCACAGTGAACCCTGCCGGACATGTGATAGCGACCAGTATCAACCGTCAGACCAATACCGTCAATCCGGCATTGCGGAAAGCGGCGGAAGATGCTGCCAGGAAAGCCCGTTTCAATGCGGTAAGCGGCCTGAACAATCAGACGGGAACAATAACGTATTATTTTAATCTAAAATAAGAGGAGGAACAATTATGGGTACAGTTTATGTCTTTTTTGCCGACGGATTTGAAGAAATAGAAGCTTTTACTTCTGTAGATGTGATGAGACGTGCCGGATTGAACGTAGAAATGGTGACGGTAACTCCTGATGAAATAGTGACGGGAGCGCACGATGTGCCGGTCTTGTGTGATAAGAATGTGGTAAACTGCGACTTCTACGATGCAGATCTTATATTGTTGCCGGGAGGTATGCCGGGGGCTTCCACTTTGGAAAAATGTGGAGAACTGCGTAACCTGATACTGCGTTTTGCCCAAGAGCAGAAACCGATTGCTGCTATTTGTGCAGCTCCAATGGTATTGGGTAAGCTGGGATTGCTGAAAGGCAAGAAGGCTACTTGTTATCCCGGATTTGAACAATATCTGGAAGGTGCCGAATGTACGGGTGCTCTGATAGAAAGAGACGGCAATATTATTACAGGAAAAGGACCGGGTGCTGCTATGGACTTTGCATTCGCCGTAGTGGAACTGCTGCAAGGCAAAGAGAAGGTACAGGAACTGAAAGGGGCCATGTGTGTCCTTTAACTTTCAATTCTCGATTAATGGAGTATGCTTTGATTGTAGCTGGTGGCAAAGGCTTGCGCATGGGAACCGAACTTCCCAAACAGTTTCTTCCGATAGGGGGAAAGCCGGTTTTGATGCGCACGTTGGAGGCGTTTTATGACTATAATACCGGGATACAGATAATATTGGTACTTCCCCGCGGTCAGCAGGATTACTGGAGGCAATTGTGCAGGGAGTACCATTTTTTATTGCCGCATGTTATTGCAGATGGAGGAGAGACACGGTTTCACTCTGTAAGGAATGGTTTGGCTTTGGTAAAGACACCTGCTTTGGTTGGTGTGCACGATGGGGTACGTCCGTTTGTGGCCCGGGAGGTGATTACGCGCTGCTATGACTTGGCAGCTGAGAAAAAGGCCGTAATTCCGGTAATCGGTGTGGTAGAGACCGTTCGACGTATAGGAGGGAAAGGCAGTGTGACTGTCAGTAGGGATGACTATAGATTGGTGCAGACTCCCCAGGTTTTTGATGCGGAATTGCTGAAAGCGGCATACGAGCAGCCTTATATGCCCCACTTTACCGATGATGCTTCTGTGGTGGAGGCATTGGGTGCATCTGTCTTTTTGACACCGGGAAACAGGGAAAACATTAAAATAACCACTCCTTTTGATTTAAAAATAGCCACAGCTCTTATAGATTCATGTTCGATTTAGCCACGCGTGACATAAAATATTTGCCGGGCGTCGGGCCGCAGCGTGCTTCGGTGCTCAATAAGGAATTGGGCATTTACTCCTTGCACGATTTACTATATTACTTTCCATATAAATATGTAGACCGCAGTCGGATTTATTATATTCAGGAGATTGATGGGACGATGCCCTATATTCAGCTGAAAGGTGAGATACTAAGTTTTGAGACGGCTGGAGAAGGGCGCCAGCGCAGGTTGATTGCTCATTTCTCGGATGGTACGGGGGTGGTGGACTTGGTTTGGTTTCAGGGTATCAAATATCTGGTGGGGAAGTATAAAGTGCATCAGGAATATATTGTATTCGGAAAACCCACCTTCTTCAATGGCAGGATAAACATGGCTCATCCGGACATAGACTCTGCTTCGGACTTGAAATTGTCGTCCATGGGGTTGCAACCTTATTATAATACGACTGAAAAGATGAAGCGGAGTTCTCTCAATTCACATGCCATTGAGAAGATGATGAATACGGTAGTACAGCAGTTGCATGAACCATTGCCCGAAACCCTTTCTCCTGTTATACTTGCCGAGCATCATCTGATTCCGTTGACGGAGGCTTTGGTCAATATACACTTTCCCGCTAATCCGGATTTATTGCGCAAGGCACAGTATCGGCTGAAGTTTGAGGAGCTTTTTTACGTACAGTTGAACATCCTGCGGTATGCAAAAGACCGTCAGCGGAAATATCGCGGTTATATTTTTGAAAGGGTGGGGGAAGTGTTCAATACTTTCTATTCCCGTAATCTTCCTTTTGAACTGACCAATGCGCAGAAGCGGGTGTTGAAGGAAATCCGTAAGGATGTAGGCTCGGGAAAGCAGATGAACCGCTTGTTGCAAGGCGATGTGGGAAGTGGAAAGACGCTTGTCGCGCTGATGAGTATGTTGATGGCGCTCGATAATGGTTATCAGGCGTGTATGATGGCGCCTACCGAGATTCTGGCAAACCAGCACTATGAAACCATTCGTGAACTGCTGTATGGAATGGAAGTTCGTGTGGAACTGTTGACCGGTTCTGTCAAGGGCAAGCGGCGTGAAGCTATCCTTGCCGGTTTGTTGACGGGAGATATACATATATTAATAGGTACTCATGCCGTCATTGAAGATACGGTGAATTTTGCTTCGCTCGGTTTGGCTGTGATTGATGAGCAGCATCGTTTCGGCGTGGCCCAACGGGCACGGTTGTGGACAAAGAATGTACAGCCCCCCCATGTATTGGTGATGACGGCAACCCCGATTCCCCGTACATTGGCAATGACGCTTTATGGCGATTTGGATGTGTCTGTCATCGATGAATTACCTCCCGGGCGTAAGCCGATTGTCACTCTTCATCAGTTTGATAGCCGTCGGATAAGCTTGTACCAGTCTATGCACAAGCAGATTACCGAAGGTAGGCAGGTTTATATTGTCTATCCGTTGATTAAGGAAAGCGAAAAGATTGACTTAAAGAATCTTGAGGAAGGATATCTGCATATTTGTGAGGAATTTCCCGAGTGCAGGGTTTGCAAGGTGCATGGAAAGATGAAACCTGCCGAGAAAGATGCCCAGATGCAGTTGTTCGTATCCGGTGAGGCACAGATAATGGTGGCTACCACTGTGATTGAGGTAGGTGTAAATGTGCCCAATGCTTCGGTGATGGTGATTGAGAACGCCGAGCGTTTCGGGCTGTCTCAGCTTCATCAGCTTCGGGGACGCGTAGGACGTGGAGCCGACCAATCCTATTGTATATTGGTTACCGGTTATAAGTTGGCGGAAGATACAAGGAAACGTTTGGAGATAATGGTGCGAACCAATGACGGTTTTGAAATAGCGGAAGCAGACTTGAAGCTGCGTGGTCCTGGAGATTTGGAAGGGACACAGCAGAGCGGCATTGCTTTCGATTTGAAGATTGCCGATATAGCCCGTGACGGACAATTGCTGCAATATGTTCGTGAAGTGGCCCAAACGGTGGTGGATGCAGACCCACATGGCATGTTGCCCGAGAATGAGGTCTTGTGGCGACAATTGAAAGCGTTGAGAAAAACGAACGTTAATTGGGCTGCCATTAGCTAAGAAAAACAGTTGAACATACACTTTTGTTGTGTTTTATGTTGTAAAACATGTTTGTTTGTAAGTATCATATTCATAGCGTATTAAGACTTCTTTGTGGGTTTTGCAGCTTTCTCTTCTTCAAAAAAATAGTTAATGATTGATGTCGCTTTTCAGAGAGAAATATTACCTTTGGGAGAATTTTTTTGAAAATCAATCCGGATATTCGTGTAGAACAAGTGGTGTTTGATTTGCCGAGATGCTTGCGACGGATATCAAAATGAATGACGAAACGAATGAATTTTAATTGGATAAAAACTGCTTTATTGGCTGCGACGGCAATGGTCAGCTTGAATTCTTTCTCGCAAGACCTGATTGCCCGCCAAGCCCCCATCGACAGAAAACTTAAAAGTGTAGATTCGCTTGCTTTGCAGAAACAGATACGTGCGGAGCAATCTTTGTATCCGGGTTTGGATTTGTATCCCAACTGGAACAACGAATTCGTACAAGCTTATGGCAACGCTATTGTGCCTGAGAACTATACATTTGATTTGACCGGTTTCTGCATGCCTACTTCAAATACCCGCATTACAGATGTATTTGGCTATCGTCCCCGGAGAAGAAGGGCCCATTACGGCTTGGACATCAAGGTGTATGTAGGAGATACAATCCGCGCGGCTTTTGATGGAAAAGTACGTGTAGTCAAGAATCAAGGTCGTCGCGGATATGGCAAATACGTCGTTATTCGTCACGACAATGGTTTGGAGACCGTTTACGGACACTTGTCTAAGCAGTTGGTTGATACGAACCAGTTGGTAAAAGCCGGTGAACCAATTGCTTTGGGAGGGAATACCGGACGTTCCACCGGTTCACATCTTCACTTTGAAACCCGTTTCTTGGGAATCCCCATCAATCCTGCACTTATGTTTGATTTTGAAAAGCAGGATATCGTAGCTGACTCCTATACATTCCATAAGGCAAAAGGCTCTTCCGGTACTGCACGTAGCATGGCGTCGGGTGAAGGTCTGTTCTATAAGGTAAAGAAGGGAGATACATTGGGACGAATTGCAGCACGTCAAGGAACCTCTATAGACAAACTTTGCAAACTGAACAGGATTACGCGTAAGACAATCCTGAGACCGGGACAAGTATTGCGCTGCTCATAAAAACGTAAAACAATCTCTATAGAAAGAGGGGCTTTAATAGATTTTAGAGTGCCCTCTTTTTCTTTTTCTTTAATTATTCCTATCTTTGCAGCGCATTGTGAAAATAGGCTGTATTTCAGCATAAACAAGCAAGGAAATGAAAGATACCAAGCAACAGTTTGAACATATCATTGCGGTTTGCCGTGACTTGTTCTCCAAGAAACTTCATGATTACGGTCCGGCGTGGCGCATTCTTCGTCCGTCTTCCGTGACAGACCAGATATTCATCAAAGCCAACCGCATCAGAAGCATTGAAACGAAAGGAGTGACCTTGGTAGACGAAGGCATCCGTTCTGAATTCATAGCTATTGTCAACTATGGAATTGTAGGGCTGATACAGTTGGAACTTGGCTATGCCGAGGCTGCCGATATGACCAATGAAGAGGCATTGGTGCTGTATGATAAATATGCCAAAACCTCTTTGGAGTTGATGCTTGCCAAGAATCATGACTATGATGAAGCTTGGCGCAGTATGCGCATCAGTTCGTATACGGATTTGATTTTGATGAAGATTTACCGGACAAAGCAGATTGAAAGCTTGTCCGGAGAGACTTTGGTTTCGGAAGGTATTGATGCCAACTATATGGATATGATTAACTATTCCGTGTTCGGCTTAATTAAGATTGAATTTGGAGATTGACAAGAAACATATTGTCGGAAAGGTTTGGGTGAACCTCTGTCGTTTTCTGCTGGGGGCTTTGTTCATTTTCTCCGGATTTGTAAAGGCCGTTGACCCGTTGGGCTTTTTTTATAAGATTCAGGATTATCTGACGGCTTTCGGCATAATTTCCTGGTTTCCTTCTTATTTGCCGTTGTTGTTGGGAATCGTGTTGTCTGCCATAGAGTTCTGTGTAGGTGTTTTCTTGTTTTTGGGTATACGCCGGAAGGTGGCGTCTGTATTGGCACTGCTGCTGATGGTGGTGATGACCCCTTTGACGCTTTATCTGGCTTTAGCAAATCCGGTGTCCGACTGCGGATGTTTTGGTGATGCGTGGGTATTGACCAATTGGCAGACTTTCAGTAAAAACGTGATGTTGTTGGTGGCGGCAGTATCTGTATTCAAATGGCAGGATTTGCTGGTACGCTTCATTACACCGAAGATAGAGTGGATGATTTCCATGTATACGTTTCTGTTTGTGTTTGCGTTGTCCTTTTATTGTCTGGAGAATTTGCCGATACTTGATTTCCGTCCTTATAGAATCGGAGCGAATATCAAGGCAGGTATGGAAATTCCCGAAGGTGCCAAACCAAGCGTGTTTGAGAGTCGGTTCATATTGGAAAAAGGAGGCAAGCGTCAGGAATTTACGTTGCAAAATTACCCGGACAGCACATGGACGTTTGTGGAGTCGCGTATGATATTGAAAGAAAAAGGCTATGAACCCCTCATTCATGATTTTTCCATGATGAGTCTGGAAGCATGGGAAGATATAACGGACAGTGTCTTGTCGGATAAGGGATATACGTTTCTGTTGGTTGCCCATCGGATAGAAGAGGCAGATGACAGCAATATCGACCTTATCAACGAAATATATGATTACAGTGTGGAGCACGGTTACGGTTTTTATGCCTTGACTTCATCTCCGGAAGACGAGATTGAGTTGTGGCGTGACAAGACTGGAGCGGAATATCCTTTCTGCCAGACGGATGATATTACGTTGAAGACCATTATCCGTTCAAATCCCGGTTTGCTGTTGATAAAGGACGGAACGATTTTAAACAAATGGAGTGACAATCGGCTGCCTGATGAATATGTGCTGATTGACAGCCTGGACAACTTGGAACTGGGCAGGCAGAAGCAGGAAAGTGACTTACGAACCATAGGCTATGTGTTGTTATGGTTCATCATCCCTCTGATGATGGTGCTTTGTGTCGATATTTTAGTCGTAAGGCGCCGGGAGAGACAACGGCTCAGACGAGAATAGAGAATAGTATCAAATAGTAAATAATTAACCCTTTTAATAATAAAACAAAATGAGAAAAAACATTGTTGCAGGTAACTGGAAAATGAACAAGACCCTCCAGGAGGGTATTGCCCTTGCGAAAGAACTGAATGAAACATTGGCTAACGAGAAGCCTAATTGTGATGTAATCATCTGTACTCCGTTTATCCACCTGGCGTCTGTTACTCCTTTGGTAGATGCAGCCAAGATTGGTGTAGGTGCAGAAAACTGTGCAGACAAAGAGTCGGGCGCATATACCGGCGAAGTATCAGCTGCTATGGTTGCTTCTACTGGTGCAAAATATGTCATTCTGGGTCACTCTGAGCGTCGTGCTTATTACGGTGAGACAGTTGCTATTCTGGAAGAGAAAGTGAAATTGGCTTTGGCTAACGGTCTGACTCCGATTTTCTGTATCGGTGAGGTACTGGAAGAACGTGAAGCAAACAAGCAGAATGAAGTGGTAGCCGCTCAGTTGGCTTCTGTATTCTCTTTGTCTGCCGAAGATTTTTCTAAGATTATCTTGGCATACGAGCCGGTTTGGGCTATCGGTACCGGTAAGACTGCTACTGCAGAACAGGCACAGGAAATCCATGCTTTCATCCGCTCATTGATTGCTGAAAAGTATGGTAAGGAAATCGCTGACAACTGCTCTATCCTTTATGGTGGCAGCTGCAAGCCCTCCAATGCAAAGGAACTGTTTGCCAACCCGGATGTTGACGGCGGTCTGATTGGTGGCGCTGCCTTGAAGGTTTCCGACTTCAAGGGTATCATCGATGCTTTTAACTAATGGATAATGGAGAATTGATAATTGATAACGGGTATGTATGTGCTTGTTGTCGGTTATCAATTCCCTTTGTTTCTTATTATCAATTATCCACTATCAATTATCAATTATGAAAAAGCTTGGTTTACTTTTAGTTGCATGTTTCGCTTTTGCAACCATTTCTGTAGCGCAGAACAATATTGTGAAAAGTCTGGAACGTAATGTGCCGGGACAAGGTAAGGTGACTATCCATCAGGATGCGCGCATTGCGGCACTGATAGGTTCGGCGTATGTACCTGTCGGATCAGACGAACGGAAAGCGATTAAAAGTTCGGGTTACCGCATACAGGTTTATGCAGGGAATAATACCCGTCAGGCCAAGAACGAAGCTTATGCGGTGGCTACCCGCATCAAGGAACATTTCCCCGAACTTACAGTTTATACCTCTTTCAATCCTCCCCGTTGGCTGTGCCGTGCAGGCGACTTCCGCAGCATTGAAGAAGCGGATGCCATGATGCGTCGGTTGCGGGCTACCGGTATATTCAAGGAAGTTTCTATCGTGAAAGAGCAGATAAACATCCCCTTATAAAGAATTGTCATGTTAGGAAAAGAAGAAATCGTATCTCCTTCATTGGATGAACTGAAGGAACATTATCACCGCATCCTTACTCTGCTGGGTGAAGATGCCGGACGTGAAGGTTTGCAGAAGACACCTGAACGGGTGGCGAAGGCCATGTTATCGTTGACGAAAGGTTATCATATGGACCCGCACGAGGTGCTTCGTTCGGCCAAATTTCAAGAAGAGTACAGCCAGATGGTGATTGTGAAAGACATTGACTTCTTCTCACTTTGCGAACACCACATGCTTCCATTCTACGGAAAGGCACATGTGGCATATATTCCTAACGGCTACATTACCGGACTGAGCAAGATAGCCCGTGTAGTGGATATTTTCTCTCACCGCCTGCAAGTGCAGGAGCGCATGACACTCCAGATAAAGGAGTGTATCCAGGAGACCCTGAATCCGCTGGGGGTTATGGTTGTTGTGGAGGCCAAACACATGTGCATGCAGATGCGCGGAGTAGAGAAACAGAACTCCATTACCACTACATCCGATTTTACCGGAGCATTCAACCAAGCGAAGACCCGCGAGGAATTTATGAATCTAATCAGGCATAATTCGTGACGGAGAACTCCCCGGATTGAATTTAAAGATTCAGGATGACTCTGTCTCCCAGCCGTTTTGCCATGAGGCTTTTTACTTTGTTCAATTCGTTGTAGCGCTCCATGATGCTGTTGCACTGAGTTTCATCGTTGGCTATGGCAGGGTTTTGCAATGCAGATAGAGTATGCTTCAATTCTTCGCAGACGATGGCATATTTGAAGTTAATCATTAACCGTGGGATTAGTTCATAGAGGCGTTCTTCGTCCGTCACCATTTGTTCTATCTGTGATTTCCTTAACTGATAGCGGTTGCTGATAAGTTCCACGCTCAGCTTGCTGATGACGGGGTCGGGATGCGCCACAAAATACCGTTCAGCGGTAAAACCCTCATTATGGATGCGTTCGGCAGCTTCCGTCAGGATTTGCCGGTGAAGCGGATTGTGGAAGGCAAGCTCGTCTTCTTTTAAATCATTGACAATGTATTCGGTTACAGTGATAGGAGTTTCCTGCCCCTCTTCATCGGTGATATTGCACATCACCCGTTCGCCATAGAGTACTACCATCTTCAAAATCAGCCGTTCATACTTATAGAACTCCTGTCCTTCTTTTCCTTCCTGCGGGATGAAAGATACATATTCTTCCGGAGGGAAAGGCGGAGGAGTTTCGGAAAGGGAACCGTCAGGCAGCAATTCAGACGGATAGCCGACGGCTTGCTGTGCACCAGGGGTGGTTGTAGCTGCTGTATGATTACCGTTGGCAATGCCTGCTTCTGCGTTGGCTCTTGCGGCGTTGGCCAATCGGCGCTCGCGTTCTGCCCGTTCTGCTTGTTGCCCGGCTTGCTTTTCGCGACGCTTGGCGACTTCGGAAACCAGCAGTTTGTCTTCTACATGCAGCAATTGGGCGCATTCCTTGACATAGACGTCGCGCACAATGGCTTCGGGAATGATGGAAATGCTCTGCACGAGGTTGCCGATAAGCTCGGCACGCTTAATGGGGTCTTTTCCTGCATCTTCAAGCAACAGATTGGTTTTAAAGCGGATAAAGTCCGTTTCATTCTCTTGTATGAAGTTCTGGAATTCCGTCGCATTGTGTTTGCGGGCAAAGGAGTCCGGATCGTCACCGTCGGGCAGGAGGCAAACTTTTACGTTCATGCCTTCTTCCAGCAACATGTCAATACCTCGGATAGAGGCCTTTATACCGGCAGCGTCACCGTCGTAGAGCACTGTCATGTTGTTGGTGAAGCGATGAATCATCCGGATTTGTCCGGGTGTCAATGCTGTGCCCGAAGAGGCAACCACATTCTCTATGCCCGATTGGTGCATGGAAATGACGTCCGTATAACCTTCTACCAGAAAACAACGGTCTTGTTTTACAATGGCTTGTTTGGCAAAGTATATGCCATACAGCTCGTTGCTTTTATGATAAATTTCCGATTCAGGCGAGTTGACGTACTTCACCTTGACACCTTTGGTGGCACTGGCAAGTACGCGTCCTCCGAAGGCCACCACCTTGCCGGAGAGAGTATGTACCGGAAAGATGACCCGTCCCCAGAAGCGGTCGCGCAGTCGGTGGTCGTCCGTTTCGTAGCAGAGGCCGGTCTTGACGAGATAATCTTTTTTGTATCCTTTATTCAGGGCTTCCAGAGCGAGGGCGTCGTGGCTCTCGGTACAGTAACCCAATTGAAACTTCTCGATGATGTCATCGCGGAAGCCGCGGCTGCGGAAATAGGCCATGCCGATGCTTCTGCCGTCAACATGGTTCTTCAGGATATTCTGGAAGTAGTCGCGGGCAAAGTTGTTTACGATAAAGAGGCTTTCCCGTTCGCTCTGTGCTATCTTTTCCTCACTGGATAGTTCGCGTTCTTTAATCTCGATACCATACTTCTTGGCAAGGTACTTCAGTGCTTCGGGATAGGACATCTGTTCGTGCTCCATGATGAAGTGCACCGCATTTCCTCCTTTTCCGCAGGCAAAGCATTTGCAGAGTCCTTTGGCAGGGGACACATAGAAGGAGGGGGTTTTGTCATCGTGGAAAGGGCACAGGCCTACATAGTTCACACCGCGTTTACGCAGGGTGACGAAGTCTGATACCACATCGTATATTTGTGCGGCATCAAGTATGCGGTCTATGGTGGGTTGGTCTATCATTGTCTCTTTTCTAACTTGTGCAAAAGTACATGATATTTCTTGGATAATCAAAAAATATCATGCAGGAAAGAGCAGGCCGGGGGAGGGCTACATCATCATAAGACTCCCGTGGATTGTATTGTTGAGTTTTTCTTTCAATTATCCGGCAGGTGTGTGCAGTGACGAGCGGAGGTGAAAAAGGGAGTTGGCGGATTGTAATAAAAAGATGAGGAGGATATATTTCATCTTGAAAAAAGTTATATTTTTGCACCCGCTTTTGAAAATTGTATTGGAGACATTTTTGTTTTTATATAAATTCAATTGGTATTATGAACATTTTTTGTAAGAAAATCAGTGTCCTCCTTTTGTGCGGAACATTATTTGGGGGCGCTTGCTCGGATGACGCACCGTCCGGAGAGGATAGCGGGCAGCAAACTTATTCATTGGTAGTGAAAAGTATCACTGCCTCGGGAGAAGATTCCTTCGGAGAACTACGTGAAGTGTCTGTTTTTCAGTTTAGTGACGGCATTCTATACAGGACGCAGTTGCTGAATCCGAAACAAGATGGTACATCCAGCATCTCCGCGCTCAGCGGGTCGCGGCTATATTTTCTTTCGGAAGTGCAGTTGCCTGTTCAGGAAGAGAGCCTTACCGAAGAAGAGTTGTGTAATATGGCCATTGGCGAAGGACTTCATGATAATTCCGCTCCGGACTTCATGTCGGCGGTGGTTCAATTGGAAAATGGTGCCGAGACACGCAGTAATCCGGAGGTCAGTGTGGCCATGAAACGTGGTGTGGCCCGTATCGACTTGAATACTACGTCCGATGATAAGATACGGATTGAGGAGATTATAGTGGAAGATGCTCCGGCCGAAACTTTTCCGTTTCAGGAAGGCGTTGCCGTGTCGGACAAGACGGTGAAGTATTCGAAGACGTTTGAACCGGCATTCGGAGGGGAACAGCCCAACGTGTTCCGTATTTTTGAAAGCCTACATCCGGTCCATATCGTTTTGCGTGGTGCGTATGATGGGATTCCCATCAGACTGAAAATGGAGTTGCCGCGTATAGAACGCAACAAGGTGTATGAATTGTCGGTACTTAACGTAGGGACTACGATGGAAGGCGTTTTCGAAATCAAGCCTTGGGAAGAGGGCGAAACGGTGACCGGCAAGCCCGACGCAGACCATCGCATTCTGTTGGATGCCTCCCGGTCTGTCATACCCGAGGGAGTATCGGTAGATTATGAGAACAATATTGTAGAAGTGCCTATGACGGGAGTCGATGGCATGCAACTGGCGTTTCTTGCCGATACCCGGATAGACATTGCGTCTGCCGAAGGAGTTGTGGATGGCGTGATGCTGACCGACATGACGGTAAGCGAAGAGGCCGAAGGGATTGTCTCTTCCTTCAGCGTATCTGTTCCGGCGCAAGGCAGCGGACGGTTGGGCTATTCGTTCATGGTGCACCTGAAGAATGCGCTCATGACCGGTTCCTACGATTTCGTGGAAGTGCGCGTGGCTCCGAGCGACAAGCAGATTGAAACGGTAGAGATGGCTGGAAACGTGTGGATGGCCTTCAACGCGCGCAGCCGCGACCTCGAAGACCAGATTTATCCGTTGGACGGTGTCACGGTGGAAGACATGTACCGCACCAGCTGGATTAATACGGTCGGCGGTCTGTTCCAGTGCGGCCGCAAGTATATGTATGTGCCTTGGCAGGGATATAACCCTTCCAACAACTTGGGCAACCAGACTGCCGACATGCCTTGGCAGAACGATTCGCACATGCCTTGTCCCGAAGGATATAGAGTGCCCACCCGCAACGAACTGAACTCTTTGTTCCCTAAAGGTCAGGAAATTCCCGGTACTTATACGGCAGGAAACGGAGAGCGGATTACCGCCACGCTCCATGTGGGAGAAGGTACGTTGGTGACTCCTACCGGTGTCACCGGCACGCAGCATTACGTGAAGTTTACTTCGGAAGATACCGGCCGTTACCTCATCATACCTTTGGCAGGCGGGAAGGGCGACAAATCGACTACCAACAATCCCGCTTTCGGAAAACGTGCCGTATTGTGGACCAGCCAGCGCGACGGATGTCCCGGAGGATATGCCTGGGCCTATTGGATGCGGTTCGAGGGAAAAGATTCGACCGTCATTGCCGAACAGCGATTGCAGATGGAAGCGTTCGCGTCCTTGCGTTGTGTAAAGAAATAAAGGAGGGCAGGACATGAAGATTATAAGAATTATAATGCTTTTGGGACTGCTGCCGTTGATGGCCAACTGCTCCTCGGAAGGGCTTGGCTTCGACAGCGCTGAGCCGGTCGGCGCAGGGCAGGTGACGTTTCGGCTCGGCTTGCAGGCAGATGTCATTGCCGGGGTGCGCACCCGCAGCGAACAGCCGGAACCGATAGCCCGTATGTGGTATGCCATAGCCGATGAACGGGGCGAAGTAATCAAGCCGTTGTATCAGAAGCTGGAAGCCGACTTTTCCAAACTGACCATCGAAGGGCTGGGGCATGGTGACTATACCGTGGTGTTTCTTGCTACGACTCATCCGGAATCGGAGTTTGCGGTCGACGAGCCGGCCCTGCTGTCGGACGCCTGGTTGGTGAATAGCGAGGAGAAGGCACCGCTTGATGAGGCGTGGTTTTATAAGAAGATAGCGTTGCATATCGGCAGGGAGCAGGCTCCGGTGATGCAGACCGTCTGTCTGGAACCTTGTGTGGGCAGGGTGGATGTTGACCTGGACGTGTCGTCCGAATATATGTGGCGTTTTATCCGCCACATAGCGGTCTCTTTCGATGATGCCCAAGGAGTATATACCGGCATTCAGGCTGACGGCGAGTACGCAGGTGCCGGAGGAGTGGACGCGTACGATGTCACGCAGCGCCGTTCATTTTACTCGTTGCCCGGCCGGGAGGCGCTTTCCGGACGTATAACGATTGAGTCGGAGCGTAGCGACGGAACCTCTTTTGTGCAGGTTTATCGCTTCGGTGATTGCAAGGTAGAAGCCGGACGCGTGTCGCATATCCGCATCGATTACCGCCATCCCGAAAGTGGCGAAGGCTTGCTCTATGTACGCGAGGAAGATTTCTTCCGGTTCCGGGCGGATACCATGTTTCTGGCCGACGAGCCGCGCGAGGTGTTCTACGATAGCAATCGACGTTCCTTTCGGGTGAATGCCCCGTTGCAGGTGTCAGTATCCGATAATCATCAGTTGCTTGTAAAGTTCTTCTCGCCGGTGGGCATCAGTGATGTCAAGATACTGTGCCGTTTCAACAAAGTGAGTACGGAATTCTTCGAGTTGGCTCGTTTCGACCGTATTTATCCGTTTATGGAGGCATCGTTCCCCTTGCCGGTGGTCAGTTCGGAACGTACGTTTGTTTCGGAGAACGGTCGTCGGATAACGGTTCCGGCACAGCCGGAACTCTCCAATGACGACGTGACGTTGCTTGTCCGTACGGAAGACCCCTTCATGAAAAAGATAGAGCAGATAGACAGCCGGTGGTTTATCCGCTTTTCCGCTTATTCGGCCGATAAGGGGCATGCTTATTGGCGGCACATGGACCCCTTGCTTTGCCGTCACGGAGTGGCGTTGGCGCTCAACATGGCTTTCATGTTTGCTTCCGAAGAGTTCAATGTGGAGATGAATGCATACGAGGGAAAGCTGAAGGACAATGGAGGAAAACCGATAAATCTGGATGCCTTACGACAAAGAATCCGCAGTCATGGTGGTCTTGTGCTGGGACGTGTGGTCGGAGTAGGCGGCCTGGGTGGAGGCAATACTTATGGTCTGGCCGATTATTGTTATAAGGGTGTCTACTTTGATGCCACGGCGCCGGGGTCTCATCCGCATAGTTATCCCCGCCAGGCTATGTTTCACGAGTATGGGCATTGCTTGGGCTACAGTCATAGCAGTACGATGACATACGGCAATCAGTGGACAGTGCTTTGTGCTACGGTTTTTGTGGCCATGGGGCAAGAGGGCAAATTGCCGGTATGTTCAAAAGAGCAGGTAGAGAATCTGCCTATGTAATGTGACAAAAAAAGAGGGTGTCAAAACCCTCTTTTTTTTGCCATTTTTTATATCAGTCAGGCCGGGTGGTCAATGCACCTCTCCAAGGGGTTACTTCGACGGACAGTGTGAGGTAGTGGCTGTCTTTCTCGTCCGGGGTGTCCGGAGTTATGGGAGTAGGGTCGTTTTCTGAAATGCGCGGATGCCCCAGGCGGTTGATTCCCGTTACGGAGAGTTTGTAAATATTGTTGCGCACTATGGCAAACTCCATAGGTCCCGTCACGTTATTGTTCCGATTGTCGTTGTGGCGGCTCCAGCAGAAGTAGTAACAGTAATAACCTGCCGCATCGTAGTCGTCCGTGCTCGATTGATAAAGGGTGAATTGCGCCTTTTTGGCGGCTTTCCTGAAATCTGCCTGCAACGTCTTGTTGTCAATGTTCTGCTCATGCCATTTTTGCCACAAATAGTCCGGACTGGTCTTGTCCGCACTGTAGACGGCTGCTTGTCCGTTGCTTTTTATGGCGAGACGGTTCTTTGGGGTGTTTCCGAATACGGCTTTATAGAATGTGCCGGTCTCTTCTGTCAGAAATGCCTTTTCGCGTACCTCTTCCCATGTTACGTAGAGCGTATTGGCGTAGAAATAAAGAATGGGGTCTTTGGCCGGATTCCCCTTGGCGTTTGCAATGGCATCCTGCAATTTCCGGGAGGCTTTGTCGGTTGCCATGATTTGCCCTTTGAGCACGATGCCGGTGGTGATGCCGTTCTGCTGCATTTCTATGCCGGGAATGGTGTTTTCGGTCACATAGCGCCACGTGTGGTAGTCTTTTCCGTTGTTCTTGATGACTTTTGAAATCAGCGAGGTGTACCATTGGCTGCGCGCGGTGGCATCGATGTGCCAGTTGCCTCCTTCGTAGTTGCCGAGGCAGAAGTTGAAGTAGTCCTTGAACGGATAACCTTTATCGATGTTCCGGGTAATTCCTTTTTTTATGGCAGCGTCCGTGTCTACCACATAGTTGGTCTGGGGGCCATGGCTATATTCCGTTCCGCAAATCAGTGCATCGGCATTGGTACCGTCGTCCGACACGCGTCGCAGGTAGTAGAAGTCGCGGCTCATGTTCACCAGCGCCATTTTGGTCAGTTTCACCTTCAGGGTGGCATTGGCTTCGTCATTTCCCAGCACGTAGGTCTGGTCTCCGTTTCTGCTTCCGTCTTTGAAGTCGATACGTGCCACGGCGCGTTCCACCCGGATATTGCCTTTGTTGTTTATCTCTTTCTGTTCAGGGCCTTGGCGGTTCGTGCCGGAGAAGTTGAAGGGGGTGTTCTTTTGGGTATGTTTTTCCCAATGCTCCATTTTTCGGGGTATGTTCTTTTCGATGCTTGCTCTGTCTGCGGTAGACATCAGGAATCCATGCTGATGGTCTTTTCCTCCCCACACGGTTTCTCCTCTTATTATGTTGCCATTGGCGTCTTCAGTGATGTTTTCGGTTTTGTGTATCCATTCTTTCAGCATGAAGTGCTCCTTGAAGAGGTCTCTTAATTCGTTTGTCGGGTTGCAGAAGGCATAGATATGAATCCTGTCTTTTCCTTCATCCAGCGTACCGTCGGGCTTGTAGTAGGCAGCCAGTGCGGCTTTGTCTATTTTCTGGACGGTGCCGATGGTGCCTTTGGCTTTGTTGAGGGCTGTCAACGATACTTGTTCACCGCAGGCAATGAATTTGTCGTCTTTGTCGGCCAGCACAAGCAGGATGCTGTTCACCCGGTTCTCGTGTTCTTTTGTCGCGGTGTTGCTTGTACTGCCATCACTGTCGGTCTTATTGTTTTCGTTGTCCGCATTGATATTCGCTGTAGGCAGTTGCACCTGCACATTTACGTACACCACGTCTTTCGACTTTTCCGGCTTTACATCCGTTTTTACGCCTGCTTTTTTGTCAGTGGGGTTGCCGCAACCTGCAATGATGAAAATTACCAGTATGCTGATAAAAAAAATGTTCCGTTTGCTCTTTGTCATAGCATAAAGTTATTAAGAATTTCGGCATACAAAAATAAGACAAACGACAATGTATTCCAATTTTTAACTATTTTTTTTCTGATTTTCATGAATTAACATCAGTTTGGCACTATCGTTCTGCTTCATAAATTCTCAATCTCTTCTTCTTCTGCCGGTCGGGGGGGCCGTCGCCATGTCGCTTCGGGCACAAGTAGGCGGATGAGTGAGGTGACATTACCGCATTCTTCGGAACAGTCGGCCGCTTACAAGTGAACGACCCGGGTCGTTCGATTGAACAGCACGGGTCGTTCAATCGAACGACGGAGGCCGGCCGAACGAACGACCTTGGTCGTTCGCTTGCGTGAAAGCGTCCGGGGATGCTGTTCCCTTTTTTCGCAGGAAAAGGGAGGTTTCACCGGAAAGGCCGATGAACAGGGCGAAAGTCGTGGCAGGTGAAGGCTGTGCAGGGGTGAAATCACTCTTTGGGGCGGGGGTGATTCCGGCTTTCTTCTACAAGGCGTGCAAGGACTTGCTCGGGCAGCGCCTCTTTCAGGAGGACGTGTTTTTCCTGGTCCAGCAGGTAGAGGACGGGCATGGAGGGGAGCACGTACAGTTCGTTGTCCATGAGGGTGGGTGCGGCGGTTCCGGCAGTCCAGCCGTCGGGCAGTTCGTTTCCGCTACGGGGGCGTGCTTCGTGGCGGGTCGGGGATTCATGGTCGTATTCGGTATTGATGGCGAGCACGGTGAGCCGGCCGTCGTGCAGCATCTGCTTGAATAGCCCGTCGGCGTGCAGCAGGGCGATGGCCTGGCGGCAGTGGGTGCAGTCGGGGTTATAGAACATCAGGAGCAGGCGCCGGGTGGCGGGGGTGGTGTGCAGCGTCTGTAGGTTTCCCTCCGGGGTGTGGTAGGTAAAGTCGGTGGCTGTGGTGCCGGGGCGGTTCTTCAGGGCGGCAGAGAGGAGGAAGCGGGGGCGCGACTTCTCGGTTTCGTCCAGCAGGGAGGTGCGGGCTGTTTCTTCCAGAAAGGGGATGAAGTGCTCCTCGCTCTGCATGGGCGAACCGGTGGCATAGAGGTACTTTTCGGCGAGTTCGGCCAGCAGCAGGTAAGCAGGTTTGTCGGTTTCGGCGCGTTGCATCAGCAGGTGCACGGCTTGGGTGCGGGCTTCGGCGGGCGCGTGGGGGAAGAGGGAGAGATAGTTGACGAGGTTCTGCTCCATGAAGCCGGGATTGCGGCTGCGCAGGGTGTCGGCGAAGGACATGCCGTCCCAGAAGTGTGCCAAGAGGTAGGAGGCGCGTTCGTGGGGAGTGCGCAGGCTTGCGGGGATGGCAGGCAGGGGCAGGTCCGGGGCGAGGGTATCGGGGGCGATACTTGTTGTGGAAGTTGCCCGCGGCTGCGATTGGGAGGGCTGCTGTGCGCTCCTGATGCCGCTGGTGGCGGCAAGCAGGAGGCATAGCAGAAAAATTGAAAGTCTGTCATTCATTTCTCTCTCTGGTGGTTTAAGAGCCTGTTTAAATTTTGTCCGATATTCTCAAAAGAAACTGAGTAAAAACTTCTTTAAGCAAAATTTAAACAAGCCCTTGAATGTCCGCTGATTATTCTTCTACACAGCGGATGAAGCAAGCATCCTTACCATTGTTTGCTGCACTCACCCCATATGGGAAAAAGTCAAAGGTAAAGTAGTTGAAATCCCACGCTATTATATATTCAAAATCGGATTCCATACTATGATTATTATTTCTCGAATATTTGTTAAGCCAATAAACAGCTCCCGGCCTCATATATATATCATAAAGGAGAGGTGCTCCATCTGCTCTATCATTCGCTAAGAATGTATTTTGATAACTGGCATATCTTAGTATTCCAGCTCCTTTAGAGTGTAAATCCCCCCCCTTACTATCATTTTCTTTTCTATGACCGTATCCGGAAGCTCCAATAGGAAAAAACAGGTTCTTTCCATTTTTTTTATTGTAGATAAAGCACCCCCGCATTCCACGCCGGGTATTTTTATAATCGTACCCATAGACCTCTGTTATATGATTCAAAGTTTCATGAGATTCATCTCCATATAGCACTCCATATCCTTCCGCTATATCTTCTCCTTGGTATAGAGCTAAAAAATCGTCAAAAGAAGCTATGCGGGCATTGGAAATGTCCAAGTCTTTAAACTCGGGTTCCGGTATAGAAGGATCCCAAGGATTAAAGTCAGGTTTTTTTATATTGCTCCATGCAATCGGAGTTTGACCTTGCGTGTTATCGGTGGCAATCAGTAACTTATCTGCATTATTCTTAAATTTATCCGGTGTTATATTGATCCAAGGACTTTCTGGATTTTTATTGCACATTGCATCAATCGGTTGCTCTAAGTTCTGGAATTTGAACAAGGAGCCTTCTTCCAAAGGAGAATCTGTTTCCTTCGAACTTGTCCGTAGATTATGGGCATGCCACTTGGTTCCCGTTCCATCGAATAAGTCATCCGGAGCATCTCCTTGTCTGACGAAAATCAGATGATAACAAGTATAATTGTGATATTCTACCCGGATAATGGCATAACGGTTTTCCTGCTGGCCACAGGCTCCATTAAATTTGATACGAAAATCTATCGCAGAACCAGTCTCTCCTTTGATGGTATCGGTGGAAGCTCTTGTTTCGTCACTTAATGTAATAAAATTGTCTGTTCCACAATATACATACGCTTTCCAAGGACCTTCTGAAGTAAATGTTTCAAACTGTGTTGCATTTTCTTTAGGAAGACGTTTCAGTTGTACGTGAAAGTCGTTGTTGTTGTTATGGCTACGCCAGACTCCTTTAGGATTGACTATACGCCGCACTTGATAGATGACAGGATTTTGATTATCCTTATTGTCTGCATTTGATAGGGGACGACCATCGAAATCCGTACCATCTGTTGATATCTTACTACCATTCGTAAATGTTACCATTATTTTTACCTCTGATTTGCGTTGATAGGCCACGTATGGATTATTTCCGGTATAACCGGTGTTTTTAATTAATTGTTTGGCACGGGTGTACATGGGTAATTGGACATGAAACACACTGTCGCCCTCATTCCTTACAATACATTTCCCATCACTATTATTTAGGTCGTCAAATGTCTCATACTCTTTGCTTTCGCCTGGCATAGGCAACGCCGCGCCAGCAGGTATGTACTCACGTTCTCCTCTTTTATGAGTATTGTAATACTCTTTGTTAGAGGTTGCCGTTACATTCAAATCTTTTGTTTGTCGAAGGGATAAAAAACCATTCCACTGATTTTGGTATGCTAAATCCATTCTATCCCAATAGACAAAATCTGATGCAAGATTGTTGGGAGCCCATCTGTTATCCATGATTCGTGCTTCTATCTGTTTTATTTTTT
This sequence comes from Bacteroides sp. L10-4, assembly GCF_013373675.1. Taxonomy (NCBI): domain Bacteria; kingdom Pseudomonadati; phylum Bacteroidota; class Bacteroidia; order Bacteroidales; family Bacteroidaceae; genus Bacteroides; species Bacteroides sp. L10-4. The sequence goes on along the minus strand of NZ_JABXJH010000001.1, from coordinate 191,708 downwards.
GTCCCCCCGTTCTGATTTTAAGCGGAAGCATCATTGAGTGATTATACAGATAGGATATATAGTAAGGGTTGGGAACTTCGATACCGGGTTCAGGTTCTTCGTATTCGATGTGCCAGTCCACGTCGTTGGCATATTTGTTGAACTTCAGTGTCAGTTTGTAATGGTGGTTACGCTCGGCGTTATAGTCCGTATAGACATCCTTGCCCAGCATGAAGCGGTAAATGATGTCACCGTTGCCCACCCGGCCGTCAACATTGGAAACATAGTAGGCTTTTACTTCGATGTAAGTACCATAGGGCTTTTGGTCTTTATAGAATTTATCTTCGGGCTTGTTGTTCAGTCCCGGTGCATCCAGTTCTTTATCACCGTCTGCGTCCTGTTGTTTGTCTTTTCCTTCTCCCTGCATGTTTTCATAGAAGAAGAGTGCCTCGTTGGTTTCTCCATGAGCCAGTTTGGCATAATCCGCCCTCTTGCTGTCATATTCCGCTTTCGCTACAGAGACTCCTTTTTGCCCGTTGTTGATGTAGTAATAATACGGTTTACCTTTCGTGATACGTGCCGGCCAATGTTCATCGTAGCTTGTTCCTTCGGCATACGTAATGCTTTCGCCATCTGCTATAAGGTCTCCATAATCTTCAATGTCATCATCTGGATTCCGGTTGATGGTGCTTTTCTTGCCCAGATAGCATTCCGTCGGTATGTCCTTGATGGTAACTGACTTGAGGTAGATGAATACATTCTCGTGAAGGTCGGAACCGTCGTATGCAATGGTTACTTTGGAAGCGGCACGGCGTATCCAGGCGTGCAATTTGACGGATGCCCGGTTTATAACTGCCACTTCATCGTTCTGCACGCTTCCGGTAACGGTGAAATAGCCGAACATCTGGTTGTTGCTAGCTACTTTCTCCTTATTCCATGTGAGGGAGATGCTTTTCAGGCCGTCGGCAGTTTCTATGGCTTTGGAATATGTTTCATTCGTAAGCAAGTCCTCCATATTGGCCACCGCATAAATCCGATAGCGTCCGTAGGGGATTTTCAGTTTGAAGTCGGCATGGGGCGTCTTTTCTTCGGCGGGAGGAAGACCCGAGTCGGGATTATTATCCGGTCTGTCTTTATCTTCCGAGAATTGATATTGCCCTTCGCCTGTTCCTTCGGTAAGCGGATATGTCTTCAGCAACTCTCCCTTTTCATTGTACAGCAACACGCACAAGCTATTGATTTTCTTTATTACATTCCCTGCCGTACGCGTATTCCCATTCAATGCAGGAGTAAGGGGCTTGAACTTCACGGTTGCGCTGACGAGGCTTTCGCCTTCGCCTGTCTCGCCGCCGTTGTAGAGCGGGTCGTCCTGGCAGGCGGCACTGCCGAGGAGCAATATGCACAAAAGTATGTAGGTCAAAAAGTTGCGTTTCATATCCGTTGCTGTTTTTTTGTATGTATATTTAAGAATGAAGCCTTCCGGTGTGTTTTTTCGGGGGGGAGGCTCCTTCGGTGTTTAGCGTTTCTTCGAGTCGTCTTTCTCGTCCAGTCCGAATACGGGGTCGAGCACTACTTCCCAATAAGGTTCTACATCCACTTCCAAATTCAATTCCGCCTCGGAAAGATTCTTGAAATTCACCTTTACCTTGACATGCGTGTTGCGGAAGAGCGAGGCCAGATTCGGCAATGTGGCGGTGTAGCTTCTTGCCACTTTAGGACTGTCCGGAGCAGTCGTCTCTTCATCAAAGCCCTCTTCCGTGTGGATGGTCACTTCGTACTCCTGCAGTTTCAGCTTTGCGTCCTTGCCTTGTGCCAATGTGCCGTCGCTTTCGGGCAGGTAGACGGGTGCGGTGAATTTTGCTTCTTCTCCTGCTTTGAGGGCAGATACCTCTATGGCCTTGCTGAATGAATAGTCGAAATTTCCGTCCTTTTCTCCTTCCTTGGGTTGCGGCACTTCGTAGTCGGTCAGCCATTGATATTGGGTCGCTTCGCTTTCCGCCTTTTCCGATTCCGCCACCATCCACGTCATCCAGTCTTGGGCGGTACCTTCTCCGGTCGATATTGCTTTGTGAGAATCCTTATCCTTGGTATCTACCACCCAGTATTTTCCGTCTGCATCTTTGTTGACATGCGGCATCAGATACATCCGGTCTTTGATGGCTTTCTTCAGGCTGAATCCGGTCACGTTGATGGTCCGTTTCGCGGTTTTGCCGAATGCGAAGGAGAACTTGGTGGCGGCGCGCACCACGTACAGCACTTTGGGCATGCCTTGGTAAAAGCCGTTTGCGAAGTCCTTTTCGTGCGCCTCGTCTTTGGGGGGAATCGTTATCTCGTAGACCGACGTCATCGGTATGCCGTTTCCCGCTTCGAGGGCTGTGGCATATTGGTAGCCGCCGTCTTTGTCTCCCAGTCCGAAGACATAGCCGTCTACAGGTGCTTTCCCATTTGCGTCGGGCAAGAATGCACGGGTGCTGAAGTTTAGCAAATTGCCGTTCGTGTCCTCCAGTCCGTTGCAGTTGGCCAGCAGGTAGATACGTTTCTGGCAGCCGGCTTTCACCCGGAAAGTGTACTCGTCCGAGAGTTGTATGTTTGTCTCGGTGATGAGCCGGTTTTCTTCCACCTCCCATGCGCTTGCGCCGTCCGTATCGTCGCTCGCCTTCGAAGCGATGACGATTCGCAATTGATTGATATTTTCGTCATCGGGGGTGCCGTCGGCACGTGTAGAGGCTCCCACTACGGCTGTGTGGAAGGCCAGATACACGGTATTGTCTTGCTCGGCGGGTGGCTGCTGCACGATGGATTCGTCGTTGCACGAAGTAGCTCCCAGTAGGCCGCAGAGGAGGCAGATTCCGATGATATGTCGATGCTTCAATTCCATTTGAAAAGCTGTTCTTGGTTTGTTGAAAGTCGTTTGCCGGGTAGTCCGGTTTTTATGTGGCACGCATGCCGTAGTTGTTACAGTTCCACGTCATTGATGCGTACCACCCAATCGTTTACCACAATACATGTATTCAACCAGCTGTCGTTGCCGTCGTTGTTCTTTAGGAAGAAGAAGAGTGTCCAGCGGCTTTCGCGGTCCAGATACTCTTGGTCGTCCATGTCGTAGCGGTCGCTCTGCATCAGCAGCAGGTATTTGTTGAGGGGGATGTCTATCACGGTCGCTTTGTCGGCATGCCGTTTCACTACCAGCCTGGGAGAATTCCTGGCCATCAGGCGCGGCACGCTCAGTTCGGCATATGCCACTTCGATGGGTTCGGGCGCTACTCCGGGCACTATGACGGATGACCCTGTCCGTGCCTGTCCTTTCACCCACGGGGTGTAGGTGACGTCGGCCACCGGCAGCAGGTCGTTGTCGTAGTTGAAGAGGGTGTTGTCGTCCGTAATCTCGAAGTCGAAATCCTCGGCTTTGACAATGCCTCCCGCCACTTGCTGCAGCACGATGCGTATGCCGTTGGTGTTCTTCATCATCTTTACCGTGCCTTCGTTGTAAGACTCGGCCGTTTCCATGGTGAGTTCTCCCCAGAACATATCGTGCAGCAATTTCCGTTCGGGCAGGCTGAGGCAGTCGGCGTTCAGTCGGGTCCTGAGCTCGGTGCGCTTGGTACTTGTGTTTACGGTGAAAGAACTCTTTTCGCATGCGATTCCTCCATATGCCACAAAATGGTATTTGCCGTCGGGCAGGTCAAGCTTCATCCGGTAGTTCTCGTCTTGCAGTTCTGTTCCGGTTACAATCTTGGTATCTACGTAGTCGTCGTTCTCGTCGTAGATATAGAGGGTGAGGCAGTCCACTTGGTTGGGGAACGCATTGGCGTACTCCATATTGTAGTCGTAGACGAAGCGCAGCGATACGCCGTGGAGACACGGGTCGAGGTCTTCAAAGATGCGCTCGCACGAGGATAAGGCAACGGCTGCCAGCAGGGCGACGAGCACCCTGCCTGCGAACCTTGAAAATCTATTTCGCTTATTGCTTTGCATACTTGTTGTTTTTTAGAATTCAATGTCGTTTATGCGAACCACCCAAGGAAGCACCTCGACAGAGAGCTTCAGGTAGATGTCGCCCTTCTCGTCCGGAGTTCCGGGGTCGACGGGGTCGGGGTCGTTTTCGCTAAGGCGCGGATGACCAAGGCGGTTGATGTCGACAACAGACAGTTTGTACACGTTGTTGCGAACCACGGCAAACTCCATCGGGCCCATTACACCGTTGTTGCCGTTGTCGTTGTGACGGTTCCAGTAGAAGTAGTAGCAGTAGTAGCCTGCACCGTCATTCTTGTCCTCGCTCGACTGGTAGAGGGTGAACTGATGGTCTTTGTTGGTGGCTACTTCCTTGAAAGCCGATAAAGCGGCTGCATCGTTGTGGCCCTTTACATTATGCCATATGTTCCACAGGTAGTCGGGGCTCTTGGTATCATCGCTATAGACGGTTTCCGACGGAGTATTTTTCGGTGTTCCGAATACCGCTTTCTTGAATTCCTCGTTTGCCGTTGCGTCAAGTGCGGCTTTGCGTACTTCTGTCCAGCTTACATAAAGTTGGTTGGAGTAAGCGTAAAGGATGGCATCGGCATTAGAATCGCCTGTTGCCTTGTTGATAGCATCTTGCAATGCTTGGGGAGCATCTGTTGTTACTTGAATTTTTCCTTTAAACACGATGCCGGTACTGATGCCGTTCTCCTGCTTGTTCATGCCGGGGATGGTGTTCTCGGTGGCATAACGCCAGATGCGGTAACCGTCTCGGCTGTGGTTGTTGTTCCATTTGTCATCGTTGTCTTCGTCTTTTTTGATAACGTCGCTAATCAGACTGGTGTACCACTGGTCGCGGGCTGTCTCGTCAATACTCCAAGTGTTGTTATCCTGGTGTCCGAGGCAGAAATTGAAGTAGTCGGCAAAAGGATAGCTTGCATTGATGTCTCCGTTCTTTTGTTCGGCATCGGTATCTACTACGAAGTTATAGCTTTGTCCGCTGTCGTATTCGGTTCCGCAGATTTCCACGTTGTTGGCCAGACCGTTATCGGATACGCGGCGCAGGTAGTAGAAATGCTTGCTCATGTTAATCAACGCCATCTTGTTCAGTTTGACTTTCAGCGTAGGCTTGTTGTCTTTTTCTGCTATGACGTATGTCTGGTCCTTGCTGGGACTGCCGTCTTTGAAATCGAAGCGTGCCACGACACGTTCCACACGGATATTTCCGATATTCCCGATTTCGGTGCCGTTGCTCAAGGTGTTTTTGCCCGAGAAATCAAAGGCATTGTTTTCAGTTGTAAAGTTGTCCCAATCGGTAAAATTCTTCGGAATATACTTTTTTATGTCTTTGCTGCTTGCCGTGGCCATCAGGAAGCCTGCCTTGTGGTCGTTTCCTCCCCAGACAGCTGCTCCTGTAGCAGTTCCGTTAGGTTTTTCTTCAAGAGTGGCAATCTCGTCAATCCATTTGTTGTCGGTACCGGACTTTTCGAAGATTTGTTTCAACTCCATTGTCGGATTGCAGAATACATAAAGATTGACTTGGTCTTTTCCTGCTCCAAGTGTCCCGTTGCCATAGTAAGCGGCCAATGCGGATTTATTGATTTTCTGGGTTGTGTTGACGATTCCTTCACGCACTACCGGCAATGAGTTGTGTTCGCCGGCAGCGATGAAGTTGTTGCTTGCATCCGCCAATACAATCAAGACGCCATTCACCTTGTTCTCGTAATCCTTTCCTACCTCCGTACCGTCTGTACTGGTTCCATAGTCATCATCCTTGTCTGAGTCGGTTTCACTTCTTGTGTTTTTTCCTCCTACGGGCAATTGTATGTTCACATTCATGTATACGGCATCTTCGGGATGTCCCGGGTATACGCCCGGTTCATTGCTGCCGTTCAGTTCGTTGTCGCTGCATCCTGCAATGGTACACATTGCCAGCATACCAATGAAAAAAATACTCCAGTTTTTTCTTTTCATAGCGTATAATTTATTAAGAGTTTATTTATTTCGGTGTTATATTCTTGTTGTTTCCTCTCCTTTATTCCGCGTCTTCGGCCATCTCTTGTCTTATGCGTTCTATCTGTTGCAACGCGTCTTCCGCTTGCGCCACTCCTTTCTGTAACGCTTGCTTCAGTAGTGGTTGGGCTGCGTCATAGTCCTTCAGCAGGGCGGCGTGTATGCCGCGTGCGTAGATGGCTTCGGGAGCATCGCCCGCCTTGCCCAGATAAGTTTCGGCTCCTTTCAGGTCACCGAGGCGTAGGGCAGTATTGGCAGCGTTGAGGTTTGCCACGGGGTCGTCGGGGAACATACGTACGGCAGTTGCGAAGGTAGCGTTATACTCGTCGCTGCCCGGTTCCATCTCCTGCGCGACGAGGTACATTTCGTTCAGGCTCAGCTTCTGGGGGTGGCTCTTGAGCAGGCTCCTGATCTCCGCAAGGTCTGTATAGGCACGTACCTCATACTGTACGGCATAGTCGGAATGGCGCAGTCCGGGATAGACTTCGCTCAGTAGGTAAGCATAGTCGGCGGGATAGGTTGCCTTGATTTTCCGGTCTTTCGCATCAGGGTCCAGGTCGCTGTGTATTAAGGCCAGAATGCCTTCTCTGTTCTTTAGTTGCGAGGAGGTTACGAAGCGCTCCAGTCCTTCCCAGTCTTCGGGCTCGAAGCCGGTGGTGAAGAGTGATTGGGGGAAAACATACTGCTTGCGTACATATTCTTTCAGGGTTTCAGTACGTCCCTTGGCCAGGCGTATGTTGTTGCTGTACGATCCTTCGGGCGAGGCATATCCCTTGATGCTGATGCTGATAATCTTGCTGTCTGCATCATTCTTCACGGCATCTATGGTAGAAAGAATCTTCTTCAGCTCCTCAGGATTGCGTCGGTAGTCGGGATGTATTTCGGTACGGTTCACGGGGAAGTCGATGTAGGCTGAACCTTCAATCCGGTTGATTTTCTGCTCGGCCTTAGGGCGTATGTAGGCGTACGCGGGTACGAAAGGTGTAGGTACGCGTTTTTCCAGCCGTAGTTTGCTCAGAGGGGTAGTGGTGCTGGTCAAGGGGGCGTCGCAACATCCGCAAGTGGTTTCGGTGGCGCTGAGCCGGGCTCTTCCCATCCATTTTTCATAGGGCACCGTCACGCGGTATTCTATCAGATTGCGTTCGCCGTTGCGATAGAGCCGTTCGGTGTCGGAGGCGTTTCGCAGGTGGTGGTAATAACGGTTACGCCCCGCAATGCGTATGGCAGGCAGGCTGAGGCTGTCGTCTTTAAGGGTGAGCGAAGGGGTGAACAGTACTTCACGGTTGCTTCCTTGCTTAAGTACGGAGATGTCGAGGTCCATCGCCACGAATAGTTTGTCTTCTTGCTTTGAGACGGCTAGGTTTTGTACTGCTATCTGTCCGTCCGTCAGTGTTTGGCCGTCGGCTCCCAGTGCGCAACATAGGCATAACAAGCCAAAAATCATTTTCTTAGCTAATTTGTTCATAGTGTCCATAACCACCGGATGAATTTAGAATGTGTATACAAGGTTTACCGCGGCCTTGGTAGGACCGACGTAGTGGTGCGGTTTGTCTTTCTCGAGCTTTGTTCCGCAGTTGGCGCAAGGGTAGGCGTCGAATCGTGTGTAGACATATCCGAAGCCTATTTCGGCTTCCAGGTTCCAATGCTTGTCCAGAATCCAGGAATACCCGTATGCCGCACCCACGCCCAGGAACCATCCCTGGTAACGCCGGTCAGAGAGTTTGGAGAAGTCGCTTCCCAGAAAAGAGAAGTCGTTTTTCAGCCCGCCAACGTTGTATTGACCTCCGAGCAGGTGTGCTCCAACGAAGTGTCCTGCCCATCGGTCGCAAAACCAATAGCGTGCTTCAGGTTGCAGAAGCCAATGTTTCCACTTCCGGTCGTGCGAGAGTGTCCATCCGTTGTAGTTGGCAGATACGTCGAGCGTCCATCTGTCTGCCAATCCCGTTTCCACGCCTGCGTTCAGTGTAGCGAAGGCGTCGTATAGCAGATTACTTTTCAGAGCCACTTCCTGACATTTGGCTCCCATGCTGAAAAGACCTAAAAACAAAACCACATAAAGTTTTAAAGTCATCTTTCCCATTATTTAAGATTTGTTAGTGTCATTAATATCTTAATCTCTTCTACTTATAGAGAAAAATTATCAAATTACCAATAAATTCCTAAAAGGAATCAAACAAAATTCCGTATGCCCAGCCTATATGTCGCTGGTGGTTGCAATGAAGAGTATTCAGCAAAAACATAGATACTGCCAGAATTACTATTCATTGTTTTTTTGTTGTACAATTACAATGTGTAATAGTGCTTTTTAGTTTCTATATTCTTTACAGTCTGCGCTTGCGGACTGTAGTTTCAGGATTCATCTCTTCCCAAGAGATGTATAGCATAATAATCAATGACAACATGCTGCAAGGGCATAAGTACAAAGCCGCATTCCAATATACGTTTCGATATACAATTTCACAAATTCATGAATTCCAGATAAAAAAACAAAGAAACATTTGGATATTATCACTGTTTATCATACTTTTGCAACCCAAATCCGTCTCTTGGGAAGAGATGAAGTTTTGATTTTAACATCAGCTTGGTTCCATCTCTTGGGAAGAGATGTATTTGCCTCTGTATGTTTAAAGTAGGTCTAAAATGAGCTTATTGGCTTTGTCTATAATTTCTGTATTAAGTGAAGCCAGATATATCAGCGTTGTATTTTCAGAGTCGTGTCCCATTCCTTCGCTAATGACAGAAAGCGGAATGTTTTTGCTTTTGGCCACAGTGGCCCAAGAATGGCGGGCAACGTACATGGTAAGCGGTATGGAAAGTTGCAATATGCTGCCGATAAATTTTAATTTTTTGTTGACGAGGTGTAGCGCATTATTGTACTGTTTTCTTTCTTCTTTTCCTATCTTATGAATGATGGGGAGCAGATAAGGTGATTCTTGGGATATGTGGTATTTTTCGAGTATATCTTGCATATCTCGTTCCCATCGTATGCAAAGACGTTGTCCGGTTTTCTTACGTCGATAGGTGAGGATTCCGTTTTTCAGGTCATTTTTTTTCAGGTAAGCCATATCCACAAATGACATGCCTCGGGTGTAGAAGCTGAATAAAAACATGTCGCGTGCATAGTCCAATGAGGGGCAGTGTGACAAGTCCATGTTTCGGATGTTGCGAATGGTTTTTATGGGCAGTCCTCGCCGTATGGTTTTCTCCACTCCCGTATAGACATTCTTGAAGGGGAATACTTGTTTCGTAAAGCCTTTCTCTACCGCCCGGTTGTACACGGCCCGCAGTATTCGGTTGTAGAAGGAGATGGTGTTCATGCTCACTCCGGTCGATTTGAGATAGGCCTCATAGGAAGCCGTCAAGTCTGCGTCGAAATCTTTCCAAAGTACATCCTTTCCCTGGCGGAAGCGCATGAAGCTGTTGAGCGTACACGTGTAGGTTTCGCCGGTGCGCACTTTGCCCAGTCGGTGCATGCGGTCGATGTTTTCTTGCATGAATAGTTGTAAGGTTGCTTTGGGCGAAGCATTGTTCTTTGCCTGCTTGCTTTGCGTGGCGGCAAGCTTTGATTTGTTCTTGATAGATGCCATGAATTAAAAAAATTAAAGTGGATAAAATATTGCTGCTGTTTTGATGCAGCTTTCAGGAGGCAAAGATGTGGTTTTTAGTTGAGATACAAGTGTGTGCTTTGGCATCGGAGCACACACTTGTGCTTGGTTATCTGATTTTTTCCCGGATTTTGGTCAGGTATTTCTTCATACCTTCCGCATCCTTATTGCTGATGATTTCCAGTAGGTTCTTCAGTTCCAGACGGATGTTCTCCACTTGTGAGGGGGTGCGCGGATTGAAGAGAATTTCTTGGAGCAGGTAATCATCTTCGCTCAGCAGACCTTTGGCGATGGCCATGTGCTTTTTGAATGTAGTGCCCGGAGCTTCCTGGTGCTTCATGACTGCCGAAAACACAAAGGTGGAAACAAAAGGAATGGATAAGGAATAGGCTACGGTTTCATCATGTTCGTCGAATGTATATTCAAAGATATTCAGCTTCATGGTCTGGTAGAGGTCTTTGAAGAAGATTTTGCCCAAGTGGTCGCCTTCGCTGATGATGATTGCATTCTCTGTATTCAGGTTGCTGAGGCTGGCGAAAGTGGGGCCGAACATAGGATGTGTCGACACGTAGCGAAAACCGCTTTCATCGTAGAACTTCTTCAGCCCGGTCTTTACCGAGGCGATGTCGCTGATGATACAGTCTTTGGGCAGTACCGGCAACACTTGACGGAAAGCGTCCAGTGTGTATTTCACCGTAGCGGCATTTATGACTAGCTCCGGCTCGAATTCTTTGATTTCTTCCAGCGTGGTGAAGCGGTAGGTGTTATAGACAAAGCGCAGTTGGTGCGGGTTGACGTCGAACACGGCCGTCTCGTGCTGGAAACTCAATATGTCTGTAAAGAAAGAGCCCATTTTCCCGGCTCCAAGTATTAATATTCTCATGATGTTTAATGTGCTGATATTGGTGCATTGAATAATTACTTGTTTATAATTTCCATTTGTTGTCTCACGCTCTCTTCGTGTATCGCCTCAAATACCTTTTTGATGAATTCGGCATCCATGCCGCACAATGCGCCTTGCGAGCCGCGTTTCTCGAGAATCTCGTTGTAGCGTCCGGTTTGCAGGATGGTTATGTCGTGCTCTTTCTTGTAAGTGCCGATTTCTCGTGCCACACGCATTCGCTTGGCCAGCTCCTGAATAAGATTGTTGTCGCATTCGTCAATCTGCTTACGTAATTCACTGAGATTTTCGGTGCTTTGCGTCTCCTTGCGGATGACGAGCAGGTTGAGGATATAATCGAGCACATCCGGGGTGACTTGCTGGGCTGCATCGCTCCAGGCACAGTCCGGGTTGCAGTGGCTCTCGATAATCAGACCGTTGAAGCCCAAATCCATAGCTTGCTGGCAGAGTGGAGCAACCAGCTCGCGCTTTCCGCCTATGTGGCTGGGGTCGCAGATAATGGGCAGGTTCGGGATGCGTCGGCGCAGCTCAATGGGAATATGCCATTGGGGCAAGTTACGGTAGAGCTTTTTGTCATAGCTGCTAAACCCGCGGTGGATGGCACCCAGACGCTTCAAGCCTGCATTGTTGATACGTTCCAAAGCTCCAATCCACAGCTCCAGGTCAGGATTTACCGGATTCTTCACCAGTACCGGGATATCTACGCCTTTCAGTGCGTCGGCAATTTCCTGTACGGCGAAAGGATTGGCGGTGGTACGTGCGCCTATCCAAAGAAGGTCAATTCCAGCCTTCAGGCATTCGTATACATGCTTGGCGGTAGCAACTTCTGTAGAAACATACATGCCGGTTTCTTTCTTTACCTCCTTCAGCCATGCAAGGCCGTCTACACCTACTCCTTCGAAGCCGCCCGGTTTGGTACGCGGTTTCCAGATACCGGCACGGAATAACTTGAGGCCTTTGTCAGCCAATTGTTTGGCTGTGCTCATTACTTGTTCTTCGGTTTCGGCACTGCAGGGGCCGGCTATTACCATAGGGCGTTTGTTCTCAACACCGGGCAATGTGATAGGTTCTAGTTCGAGTTCCATATTCTTTATTTGTTTAATAATATTCTTTATTTATACTCTTTTTCTCTTATAATTCTTTCCCTCTCGGGAGACTTTTCTGAACGCGGTTCCCAAGATTTACCAAAACGTCGGAGAGGATTTTACTAAATCATTCCTCTCGTTTTACTAAATCTCCGGTGGAGTTTTTGTAAACGGGGATTCCGGATTTAGGTTGTCTGTCTCCTGCTTGTAAGCATTTATTTCATACTCTTGATGCGTTCCAATGCTTCTGCCAGTTTATTGTCCTTACAGCAGAGTGAGATGCGGATATGCCGTTTCCCGTTGCTTCCGAAGATAAACCCGGGAGTGATGAATACCCTGGCTTTATGCAGTACGCGTTCGGTCAGTTCTTCTACGTCTGTACAACTGTCGGGAATCTTGCCCCAGAGAAACATTCCTACCTGCTTTTCGTCGTAGGTACAACCCAAGGCATGCATGATTTCTCCTGCCATCCGGCGGCGGTTACGGTAGTTCGCGTTGTTGCCGTCATACCAGTCCTGCTCTGCTTCCAGAGCGGTGGCGGCTGCCAGTTGCATGGCACGGAACATACCGCTGTCGATGTTGCTTTTTACTTTCAGTATCCATTGTACGAAGTCGGCATTCGAGGCAAGCATGCCGATACGCCAGCCCGGCATATTGTGGCTTTTGCTCATGGAATTGAATTCTATGCAGCACTCCTTGGCACCCGGAATGCTGAGGATGCTGATGGGATGTTCGTTCAGGATGAAACTGTAAGGGTTGTCGTTCACGATGACGATATCCTTGCGGCGTGCGAAGTCCACCAGCTTCCGGTACAGTTCCGGTGTTGCATTTGTCCCTGTGGGCATATTGGGATAGTTGGTCCACATCAGTTTTACACGGCTCGTGTCCATCCGTTCCAGCTCGTCGAAGTCGGGCATCCAGCCGTTTTCTTCTTTCAGGTCATAGTTCACGACCTCGGCGCCGAGAATCTTGCTTAATGAAGTATAAGTAGGATAGCCGGGATTGGGAACCAATACTTGTTCGCCGGGATTGACAAAAGCCAGTGTCACGTGCAGGATGCCTTCTTTGGAGCCGATGAGCGGTTGTATCTCTGTGTTGGGATTCAATGCTACACCGTACCATTTTTTGTACCAGTCCGCAAAACCGCGGCGCAGTTCGGGGATGCCTACGTAGGGCATATAGCCATGTCCGTCTGGATTGCAGGCGGCTTCGCAAAGTGTTCGGATTGTTTTTTCGGAAGGTGGCATGTCGGGGCTTCCGATGCCCAGGCTGATGACGTCCTTGCCTTCCGCATTCATTTGTGCCACTTCTTTCAGTTTTTTCGAGAAGTAGTATTCGCTTACGCTTGCCAGACGTTCGGCCGGCTTTATCTTAGATGTTTGACTTTCCATCTTCATATTCTCCTAATATTTTCAGTTCTTTGGTCAGCGGTGTGATGGCCGCAATGGATTGTTTATATCTCAGTACATTGTCGAACACGACATCTACGTAAAACTGGTATTCCCATTCCCGTCCGATGATGGGCAGTGATTGTATCTTGGTCAGGTTGATGCGGTAGAAGGACAAAATGGACAATACCTGAGAAAGGCTTCCTTCGGTATGGGGAAGGGTGAATACCATGCTTGCCTTGTTGACGTCCTTGCTACGGTGCCGGTTCAGCTCATCCACTTGCCAAGGGTCGGCCACTACCAGGAAGCGGGTGAAGTTGTGCTTGTTTGTTTCGATGCCTTCCTGCAGAATCTTCATGCCGTAACGCTCTGCGGCTGCTTTGGAGCAGATGGCGGCATGACCTTTCAGGTTTTCTTTTCGGATGATTTCGGCACTGCGGGCAGTATCTTCGCCTTCCACCACTTTTATACCGGGGTGCTGTCCGAGGAATTCACGGCATTGCATCAGGGCGATGGGGTGGGAGTTGACCTCAGTAATATCATCCCAGTCTTCATCGGGCAGGCAAACAAAACTATGGGAAATGCGCAGCTTGTACTCGCCGATAATCTGTGCGCCACTTTGGCGTAATAGCTCATTGTTGTGCAGCAGACTACCTGCAATGGTGTTTTCTATTGCCAGCATTCCTATGGTCTGACTGTCTTTCTTGATGGCGCCGAATACGTCTTCAAAGCTGGCGCAACAGATTAACTCTATTTCTTCTCCTTCGAAGTACTTGTGTGCGGCGATGTCGTGATACGAGCCTAATGTTCCTTGAATGGCTACCTTTTTCATTATTCTTTATTTTCTTGGTTATGCTATAAAAAAATCCCGCTTCCATACGATGGAGCGGGATTCAGTATATTTACTTGGTTCTCTATTCAGTCCTTAAGCATCACTGTCACTTGATACATACAAACTCCCGCTCTACTTTCTGGCTAAAGTAAAAGTAAAAAAAGAAGTAATATGCATAAGTAAATGACTTCATACTTGTATTCTCTGTTTTTTGGATTACGCGACAAAAGTAATGCTTTTCTTTTATATACAAACAAAAAACAATGTTTTTTTTAGGGATAGTAGCAATTTAACTTATTTCCCTTTGATTTGTACAATGACTTGAACCGGACGATGGTCGGATGCAATGGTATCTTCTATGACTTTTCGGTATTGCACATCAAACCGATACCCATTCTTGGAATAGCCATAGATGTAGTCTATACATTGGTTGGGACGGTCTGCCGGGAAAGTACAAGAGGTTGTGTCATTGAGGGTGGCAAAATGTTTTTCCAATTCCAGCTGAGGAGCGCTTGCTGGTGCAGAGTTCATGTCGCCTGCCATCAAAATGGGCTTATCGAGGTTTTGCAAGGCTTTTTCTATCAATGGCACGGCAAGGAGCTGGTCCTCTGGAGTGAGAGACTGGTGTGTGGCACAAAATACATAATCTTTATATTCTGCAATAATGAAGGTGCGTTTTTCTTCCCGTCCGGGCATTGGAATAATCTCGTATTTTACGGGTATCTCTCTGGAGAGAATTCCGATGCCGTAGCTTCCACCCTGAAAAGGAATGGCTGCTGCATAGGTGCCGTGCATTCCGGTCAGTTTTTCTAGCTCTCCAAGAGTATGGATTCCTTTGTTGCGCACCGTTATACTGTCAAGCTCCTGCAGGGCAACTATGTCAGGAGAAGTTTGACTGATAACATTGGCAATGCGTTGGTAATTGTACTCCTTGTCCATGCCGATGCAATTATGTACGTTATAGGACAGTATGTTCACTTGCTGTGCATGGGCAGGTGCGAACATCAGTACAAAAAGTACTGACAGAAACAAATTTCGTTTCATTGGCGGCAATAATTGAATTTGTTATAATCCCAGGATATTACCGGTTCTTCCCTCCGGCTGGTTACCATATTGTCCGTTAAAGTTCTGTATTTCCTTAGGATTGAGTTCCAGTCCTTTCTTCATGTCTTCTGCAGAACCTTCCTTGTCGCCGTTCAGTAACTTGGCGCGTCCGCGCTCATGATAGGCCTCTGCGAAATTGGGGTTCAGTTCTGTGGCTTCCGTAAAGAGCCCGATGGCTTCTGTCAGCTTATTTTGGGTGATGTAAAGCTGGCCTAAGTAGAGGAAGGCTTGTTCGTTAAAGGGATTCAGCTCCGTTACTTTCTGATAACTGCTTTCAGCTTTTTCTTTGTTTCCCGTAGCTTCTTCTATCTTTCCGCGGAGCAAGATGGCACCTTCGTCTTCCGGGTCTTGTGCCAGAATGGCGTCTATGTCTTCCACCGCTTCCTTATATTGTTGCATTTGTGCCAGAGCCTCGGCACGGAGCAGACGGGCTTCAGTAAAATCATCTTTCAGTACGATGGCTTTCGTAAGATGGGCGATGCACATGATGCCGTCTCCTTGCCCATTGTCCGCTTTGCCTAGCAGGTAGTGTGCTATGGCGTTGCCCTCTTCTATCTCGATAGCCTTCTTTGCTGCATCTGCCATGGCAGGATAATCTTCCTGCATGTAGCATACGTTGGCAAGACTGAGGTAGGAGGAGGTATGTTCCGGTTCTATTTCGGTCATGCGTTCCAGCAGTTTGTGTGCCTCGTCCAGTTTGTTGGTCTGGATGCAGACTTGGACGAGATATCCCATGGTTTCAAAGTCTTCCTGAATGGCAAGAGCTTCAGTAAAGCATTTGATAGCGTAGTCTGTACGGCCCATGCGTTGTGCACGCATACCGTCATACTTGAATATCTCAAAATTCTTCTGTTCGTTTTTTTGTTTCTCATTTTCCGGATTGTCTGACTTGCCGGAGAAAAAAGATTTAAAGAATCCCATAAGTGATTACAAATTAAAGAATTAAAAATTAAAAAGGAAAAGGTGGGCATGGCTGATAAGTGATGTTCCTTTCAGTGGCAGGGCATTCTTTTCCAACGGCAAAAGTAGTGAATTATTTTTTGATTTGAAGCATTCCGTTGACAGCAATTACCTTGCCTTCGTCCAACAATCCATGTAACACATCGATGAACATGTTTTTATCAGCCGGTATTTGTTCTGCCAAAGTGGCCGGAGTTTGTTGTTTGTCAGATAGGGCTTGAAGAATCTTTTCAGAAAGTTCCTTTTCCGAAAGGTGGTCGGAAGTTTTCTTGTTCCTCAAACTGATGCAGGTATCGCATTGTCCGCAGTCGTGTCCGTTTTTCTCTCCGAAGTAGTGCAGCAGCATCCGGCTGCGACACACGGTGTCGCTGCTCACGTAATCCAGCATGGCACTTATGCGTTTCTCGTATCGCTTTTTGCGTTCCTCGTACACGGCGGGAGGAATTTGCAGGTGACGCATTTCAACTCTCTCTCGCGTGTATATTATATATGGTGTCTTTTTGCGGGGGATGTAACTGACGATACGTAGCTTGGCAAGGTGGATGAGCTGTTCATACACTTGCCGGCGTGTGAGCCCGGTGCGTATGGCCAGTGATTCTTCATTGATGAAAGCATGGTCTGTGAAGACTCCGGTATAGGAGCGGAGAATGGTTTGGATGAGTTTGTCCATGTCTTCGCCGAGTTCCCTCAGTTTATAAAGCTCGTCTCGCCGGATAGTGAACAGTAGCCGGGATGCGTTGTCTTGTTCATCTGTATATTCCAGGTATCCCGCTTGTGTCAGAATCTTTAAGGCACTGTCCACGGGAACGGGGAAATACTTGAACTTTCGGCAAAAGTCTTCTATATTGAATTCGCGTACACAGCCTTGTCCATCTCCCATTGCCATCTGGTAATAGTATTGAAGATGCTCATATACTTCTTTTATATACTCTTTTTCAGGAAAGGTGTCGGGAATGCGTTTGTGCAGTGTTGCCTTGTCCGACTTGGCGTAAAGGACGACCGCGTAGGCTTTTTGTCCGTCCCTTCCGGCACGTCCTGCTTCCTGGAAGTAGGCTTCGATGGAATCGGGCAAATCCATGTGGATGACAATCCGTACATCCGGTTTGTCTATACCCATACCGAATGCATTGGTGGCGACCATGACGCGGCTTTCTCCTGTCTGCCAGCGTTGTTGACGGATGTCTTTGGTGGCGTCATCCAGTCCGGCATGGTAGAAATCTGCGGTGATGTCTTCGTTGTGTAGCAGTTCGGTAATTTCCTTGGTGCGGCGACGGTTGCGCACATAGATGATGGCGCTTCCGGGCATACGGCGCAGGATGTGCAACAGCTCTCCCGTCTTATTTTCTGTTTTGCGGACGATATAGGCGAGGTTTTTGCGTTCGAAACTCATACGGAACACATTTTCCTTACGGAAATGCAGACGGGCCTGGATATCTTTCACTACTTCCGGAGTGGCGGTGGCTGTCAATGCCAGGATTGGTACGCCGGGCAGCAGTTTGCGTATTTCGGCTATTTTCAGATAGGCTGGACGGAAATCGTAGCCCCATTGTGATATGCAGTGGCTTTCATCTACCGTAATCATACTGATTCTCATCTTTTGCAGTTTGGTGCGGAAGATTTCTGTATCGAGCCTTTCGGGAGAAATATAGAGAAACTTGAAATTGCCGAATATGCAGTTCTCTAATGTGACGATGATTTCCTGCCTGCTCATGCCCGAGTAGATGGCAAGTGCCTTGATTCCTCGCTTTTTCAGGTTTTGTACCTGGTCTTTCATGAGGGCAATCAACGGGGTGATGACCAGGCAAAGTCCTTCTTTGGCAAGCGCCGGAACCTGAAAAGTGATGGATTTTCCTCCTCCCGTGGGCATTAGCCCCAAAGTGTCCCGTCCCTCGGTAATGCTGTTGATGATGTCTTCCTGTATCCCCCGGAAGGCGTCATGACCCCAGTACTGCTTTAAAAGCTTCATCTCCAATCCACCCCCTCCGGTTCCCCCGTTATCGGGAGAGAGCAATCCCGCAAGGAGGGGAGTTTTGAAGTTGCTATTGCTGCTCATTACTTTACTGGACTTTTTTACTACTTCTTATCGTTGAACTGATGTTTTCTCCTAATTAAGTATTAGTGATTAATTATCTTATAGTATCAACCGATATTTATCATTTCCTTATATAATGCAGTATTATCCTTATTTCCTTCTTACGGGATTATCCCCCCCTATAACGGAGAACCGGAGAGAGGGGGAGGGGAGAGGCTTTTAATTCGGTTTTATGTCTTCAATCTGCAATTGTACCTCGCCTCGTTTATGGGTATTTTCCTCAATGGAATAGCAAATGTCGAAGGAACGTTTGGTCTTGATGAAGCGTACGTGAGAACTTTGTCCGAAAGCGATGCCGTTCATCACATTGTTTGATTTGTTGTCCACCAATTCCAGCTTGATATGTTCCTGGTCTCGCCCTACGACTTTACTGGTACCATAATCATAGACATTGTGCGTGCAGAAAATGGGTTTGGCATTGTCCGGACCGAATGGATTGAATTTCTTAAGGTCGCTGAAGAATTTCGGAGTGATGTCTCTGAAATCAATCTCGGCATGGATATCGATGACGGCACATGTCTGTTCCGGCAGGATGTTTTGTGATACGAACTTTTCGAAACGTTCGATAAAGGCTGGTACATTTTCCACCTTCATGGAAAGACCGGCAGCGTAGGTATGACCTCCGAAGTTTTCCAGAAGGTCGCGGCAGTATTCAATAGCTTTGTAGACGTCGAATCCGGAGACGGAACGGGCGGAACCGGTTGCCATATCATCCGTACGTGTCAGTACTACTGCCGGGCGGTAATAGATTTCCGTCAACCGGGAGGCAACGATTCCGATGACGCCTTTATGCCAGTCTTCATTGTACAATACAATGGAACGGCGGTCGACAAGTCCGTCCAAATCGGCCACAATCTTATTGGCCTCTTCGGTCATGGTTTTGTCCAAGTCCTTGCGGGTCTCGTTGTATTGATTGATTTGTCCGGCTTTCTCCAGAGCAAGGGAGAAATCTTTTTCAGTAAGCAGGTCAACGGCTTCTTTTCCGTTCTGAATACGTCCGGAGGCATTGATACGGGGACCTATTTTGAATACAATGTCACTGACAGTGATATCCTTGTCCGTCAGTCCGCATACATCAATGATGGCTTTCAATCCTACACTGGGATTGCTGTTCAACTGCTTTAGGCCGTGGTAGGCAAGAATACGGTTTTCACCCATAATGGGGACAATGTCCGATGCGATGCTGACAGCGCAAAGGTCTAATAGGGGAATCAGGTGATGGAACTCGATGCCATTGTTGATGGCAAATGCTTGCATGAACTTGAAACCTACGCCGCATCCGGACAGATGCTCATAAGGATAGGTGTTGTCTTCCCGTTTGGCATTCAGAATGGCTACGGCAGGAGGCAGTACGTCATCGGGGACATGATGGTCGCAGATGATGAAATCAATGCCTTTCTCCTTGGCATATGTGATTTCTTCGATGGCTTTGATACCGCAGTCCAATACAATAATCAAGCCTACACCACTCTCTGCGGCATAGTCTATTCCTTGGGTTGAAACTCCATACCCCTCATTGTAACGGTCGGGGATATAGTAGTCGATGTTCGAATAGAACTGTTGAATAAACTTGTAGACCAATGCCACAGCCGTGGTACCGTCTACGTCATAATCTCCATAAACAAGAATGCGCTCTTTCTTTCCCATTGCCTTGTTCAGGCGTTCTACGGCTATATCCATATCCTTCATCAGAAATGGGTCGTATAGGTCCGGTAGTTGGGGGCGGAAAAATTTCCGGGCATCCGCTGCCGTTGTTATTCCCCGCTCCGCCAGCAATTTTCCCAATATTGGGCTAATTCCCAATTCTTGGGCCAGTTGTTGGCTTGCTTCTGCCTGTTCGGGTGTAATGGGTTGATAATTCCATTTGTGAGTCATTTTATATATTGTTTTTTCTTTTTCTGTCTCAATATGTTGGGGAGCAGGAAGGTTCAATACGTGCACTTTTCTCCAACAAGGTGTAAAGGTATGAAAAACTCTTGAAATGGAGGTGAATTCCAGAGAAAAACTTTATAGGTATACATAATTCTCCGTCGAAAACCTTTATTTTTGCATCTGCTAAAAAAAGAATTGTTATGCTTGTCCTTATCTCTTGTGCGAAGACCATGGCATCACGCTGCTCGGTTGTCGTGCCTGAAGTCACGGTACCGAAATTCGAAGCGGAGGCTGTGCGTAATGCGTTGGAAATGTCGCAGTATCCAGTATCCGAATTGGAAAGGCTTCTTCGGGTGAATACCAAAATTGCCACCGAGAACTGTTTGCGTTTTCATGATTTCTGTTCGGAAGAGAATCATCCGATGCCGGCTATTTGCGCCTATACCGGAGCTGTTTTCAAACGCATTCTTCCGAAAGATTTTTCAGTGGAGGATTTTCGTTATGCGCAAGAGCATCTGCGTATCACTTCT
This sequence comes from Bacteroides sp. L10-4, assembly GCF_013373675.1. NCBI lineage: Bacteria > Pseudomonadati > Bacteroidota > Bacteroidia > Bacteroidales > Bacteroidaceae > Bacteroides > Bacteroides sp. L10-4. The sequence continues at coordinate 171,390 of NZ_JABXJH010000001.1, read as the reverse complement.
TTTCTTTATGGGCTGCTTCGTCCGCTGGACGGCATCAAACCCTATCGTCTGGAGGGAGATATCCGCTTGCCCGAAAAAGGGGGAGTTTCCATGTTTGATTATTGGAAACCCTTGTTGACGGACTGCTTTATAGAAGATATTAAAAATAGTGGTGGTGTTCTTGTTAATTTGGCAAGTGCTGAAATGAAGGACTTGTTTGAATGGAAGCGGGTGGAGCGGGAGGTGCGCGTTATTACGCCTGAGTTTCAAGTGTGGAAGGACGGGCAGCTGAAAACCATCGTCATCTATGCCAAGATGTGCCGGGGAGAAATGACGCGTTTCATTGTCAAGAACCGCATAGGGCGTCCTGAAGACTTGAAAGCCTTTGCTTGGGAAGGCTTTGCTCTGGATGAGAGCCGCAGCACGAATCATCATTGGCAGTTTACGCTTTTCCCCTGAGAGGGGGCGGTTTGTTCCCTTCTTAAAAATGTTGTTTGCAGAAAGTGGGTTGTTGATAGCTTGGCCGTATTTGATGTGATATAAGTCTGTACTATTACGATTCTCTTCCTTCTTGAAGGAGAGGAAACCATGCGGGTGAAGTTGCACACGTTATTTAAGAAAGCGCTTTGGTACTTGTACCAAGGATGCTTTAGTCTGTGGTCAAGGCTGCTTCTGTCTGCTTTAGAAGATGTCCGGGCTTTATTTCAAGATTTATCTTCAGGCTGGATATGTATATCTTCAATTTGAATATTTATATCTTTAGGCTGAATATTTATATATTCAGGTTGAAGATAAACTTTGAAATATGCTCGATACTGCTTGTTAAGTAGGCTGAGCCGACTTTATGCCCTATTCTTGGCATCCTTGGTATTATAGGCTTGTCTGCTGTTGTCTTGTTCGTATCCCGGCAGTCTCACTATGCTTGATGTGGCGGATGTGGCCTTTGTTCGTATCTTGCACGGATTTTGCAGTAAATCTTTGCGCAAAATGAAGAACTAAATGCGCAAATTGGGATAAGAATGGGAAACGAACCCTCTATTTTTGCACATGCCAAAACTTAAAAGAGATATACTATGGGAAAAATTTGTTTGCGGATATGCTGTGCATTAGCTTTGGTCGTTTTCGTATCGGCTTCTCAGGCTTGTGCAGGGGATGGCGGTTCCCGAACCGCTGATATGCTTGTGCAGGCAGGTGGCAGAAACGTGGCTTGGATGAAGTCTCTTCATGACACACTTCCCGTATGCAAAGTTTCTATTCCGGGTACGCACGACAGTGGAACCGTCAAAGGAGGCCCTATGTTGAAAACGCAGTCAACGAATATTCCAGCCCAGTTGCAGCAGGGCATCCGTGCTTTTGATATTCGTTTAGAGAAGAAAAATGGTAAATTGGGTGTATTCCATAGCCATGCTTTTCAGGATATATATTGGGAAGACGATGTGCTTCCCGCTTTCATCGGTTTCTTGCAGGCACATCCTTCCGAAGTTCTGATTGTTTCATTGAAAAAAGAAGGGGGCGAGTCGCAGGATTATGCTTCTCTGTTGTCTGTTTCTTTGAGTATCCCTGCGCATCAGCGTTATTTCGTGATGGATTTTCGTCCGGAACTGACAGTGGGGGATTGCCGCGGAAAGATCCTGTTCCTGCATAGGGATTACGTCATGGATGATTATCCGGGAGCTGCATGCGTGGGCTGGAAAGACAACAGCACTTGCTTGTTGACCCTTCGCAATAGAGATGGAAAAGAAGGCTGTGTGCTGCTTGAAGATGAATATCAATATGAATCGGGCAAGGATGCCGGCAAGAAAACAGATGTCTCTATCCGCAACCTGGAACGGATATCTGCCGAACCGGTTTCTTCACGTCAGTGGGGCATCACGTTTGTGAGTGCCACGGGGTTGCCTTTGGGAACTCCTAAGGTGTTTGCGGATAAGGTGAATGGGCCTGTAGCGGATTATCTGAAGAAGCAGGGTAAGCGGAATTGCGGCATTGTTTTTATTGATTTTGTCGGTGAGCCCGGTGGTAAGGCCTTGGTAGAATACCTGATTGATAGCAATGTTTGCGCAAAATGAAGAATTATATGCGCAAATATGGGTTTTAAAAAAGAACCGGTTTCCTAATTTTGTGCATGCTAAATGTCTTAAAATTATATATCTATGAAATTGTCAATAGATTTAGGAGGAACTAATATCCGGATAGCACAAGTAGAGGGCGGAAAGTGTCTGAATAAGGTGTCAGTACCTTGCTTGGCTCAGCAGGATGCTTCTACGGTGCTCAATCAGCTTTCTCAGCTCATTCGTAGTGTGATGACTGAAGAAGTGGATGGAATTGGTATCGGAGTTCCCTCAATCGTTGACCCCCAAAAGGGGATTGTATATAATGTTGCGAACATATCTTCCTGGAAAGAGATACACTTGAAGGAGGTGCTGGAGGAAGAGTTCAAAGTGGCAGTTGCTGTTAATAACGACTCCAACTGTTTCGCTCTGGGTGAATGCTTGTTTGGCGAGGGACGCTCATTTTCCCACATGGTGGGTATTACTATCGGGACGGGTATCGGAGCTGGTGTGATTGTAGGCCGTCGTTTGTATTGCGGGCAATATGTAGGTGCGGGAGAAATAGGCTCGCTTCCTTATCTGGACAGTGATTTTGAACATTATTGCAGCAGTTTTTTCTTTAAGCGTTATGATACTACCGGTCTGCTGGCTGCCGAAAAAGCAGCGCAAGGAGAGCAAACCGCTCTGGAGCTTTGGAAAGAATTTGGCAAGCATCTGGGGAATCTTATGAAAGCGGTCCTTTATACTTATGCGCCGCAGGCTATAGTTTTAGGAGGCGGTATTGTGTCGGCTTTTCCTTTCTTTAAAAATGCTATGGAACAAACAATGCAAAGTTTTCCCTACAAGATTATATCGGATAATGTGAGTGTGGTGGCTTCGCATCAAAAGGATTCCAGTTTATTGGGTGCTGCCGCTCTTCTTGAGTAATAATCCCTATACGGTTTGATTGAAAGATAATAAATATTTACAGTTGTATTATTTTGCGCATAAATAAGGACTGTTAGAGAATTGCTTCTTTTGTAATAACTATGTAATTCTGCTTTCTGACCTTTGTGGCGGAATTATAATTTTCTATATTATAAACTTTAAATTTTAATTGGATGAAACAAGTAAATCTTAGAATCTATCGAACGATTCTGACCCTACTGTTAGGGCTGTTCTTGTCGGCAGGTGCTTATGCACAGCAGATTTCTGTGAAAGGAACAGTAAAAGATCAGACTGGTGAACCTGTGATTGGTGCTAATGTGTTGGTAAAAGGAACGACGAATGGAGTGATTACGGACGTTGATGGGAAATTTGTGCTGCAAACTATGGAAAAAGATATTTTGCAAATAAGTTTCATGGGATATAAAACATTGGAAGTAAAGGCTTCGTCAGAACCGATTGCTGCTATTTTGCAGGAAGATACGGAACTGCTTGATGAAGTCGTTGTTATAGGTTATGGGACTAGTCGAAAGGAAGACTTGTCTACGGCAGTTTCTACCGTTAAAATAGATGATAAATTGAAAAGCCGCCCGGCTAATTTGGGGTCTTATCTGCAAGGACAAATGCCCGGTGTTATGATTCAGTCTAATGGTGGAGACCCGATGTCTGATGTTTCTTTGTCTATCCGTGGTCGCGGTTCTCGTGGTACGGACGATAACTACAATAGTGGTGATGGTGTGCTTTATGTAGTGGATGGCGTACCCGGTGCACCTTTCAGCATGGAAGATGTAGAAACCATTACCGTATTGAAGGATGCTGCTTCAGCTGCTATCTATGGAGCAAGTGTAGGTTCTGGTGGTGTAGTGGTGGTAACTACTAAGCAAGCTGCTGTCGGTAAGGTGAAGGTGAATATCAATATTTCCAAGAGTTTTAAAAATGCGATGAATTTGCCCGAAACCCTGACAGCTGAACAATATAATCAGGTATGGGCAGATGCGGTGAAAACGTATGGCGGTATAGCTAATCCATCAAGAAATCCCAATGTGTTTGCTTATGGTAATGTGACACGCACAGATTGGATGGATGCTATTTTCCGTACAGGTTCGTTGGAACACTATGCTTTGTCTTTATCCGGAGGTAGTGAGGTTATGAAAGGTTTTGCATCTTTTGCTTACGACAATGATAAAGGTATTATGCTGAACACATATTCACGCAAATTCTCTGCTAAGGGGAACATGGATTTCCAAATAGCCAAATGGCTGAAATTGAGTGAACGTGTTACTTATGAATATAAAAATGGCCAAGGTAATATCGGTACAGGACATGAAGGTGTATTGAATCAGGCTGTCTTTTTCCCTCGTTCGGCAACAGTGTATGATTATGATAAATCCGGTAACTTGATGACTGATGATCAAGGTAAGCCGCTTTATCACGGAACGGTTCCTCGCTGGGCTATTGACGAAGGTATCAGTAGTCCTTATGGTGAAATGAGAAATCCGGTGGCTACATTGCAACGTCTTAATCAGGAAAGACCTTCTACAAGAATCTATTCTACTACTTCTTTGGAATTGAAGCCTCTCTCTTCTTTGACAATCAAGAGTGATTTTACGGCAGGTTTGGATGTAAGACATGAAGACATATTCTCACCAAGGGTGCTCGAAGTGGGGCGTCCGGATTTGGACAACACTCGTGAGATGTCTAATACTTGGAATAGTAATATCCTATGGGAAACTATCGCCACTTGGGCGAAGGTATTTAACGATGTACATCACGTCAGCGCTATGGTTGGTTATTCTATGAAATATGAAAAATATAAATGGGATCGTTACTATACCAGCGGATACAATTTGGAAGATAGACATTCCATTACGAATGGACAGGCCGGTAATTGGAGCAAATACAAGCCGGAAGAAAGCATTTGGGAAGAATCTATGATTTCTGCTTTTGCTCGTATCGGTTATTCTTATGGCGACCGTTATTTTTTGACAGGAAGTTTGCGTAGAGATGCCACTTCAAAATTGTATAAGGATAATAATTCAGGTATATTCCCTGCTGTATCGGCATCTTGGAAAATATCCTCGGAATCCTTCTTTGAACCCTTGAAGTCGGTTGTCAGCATGCTAAAGTTGCGTGGTAGTTGGGGACAAGTCGGTAATGTGGCTTTGGTGCCTCGTTATTCTTGGAACGTTCCTTTGAATGAAGTCGAATGGCCTATTATCTATGGTCAGAATTTGAATCACATGGTTCAGAACGGTGTGTATGCCGGTTCTATCGGTACCAAAAATTTGAAGTGGGAAACTACAGAGCAATATGGTATAGGTTTAGATATGGGCTTGTTCGATAACAGTTTGAACCTGACGGTAGATTATTTCAACAAACGTACGAAAGACCTGATTGAGGTAGTGCCGATGCCTTCTGTGGCTGGTGTGAAGGTAGACCCTTACGGAAATGTGGGAGATGTGGTGAATCGTGGTTGGGAATTAGGTGCCAGCTACAATAAGACAATCGGTGATGTTACTTTTGGTTTGAATGCCAATATATCTACTGTACATAATGAAGTTCTTGATTTGGGAGCTATGGGATATATGCAACACAATATTGTGTTGAACAGTTTGACTCCATTGCGTTCATCTGTTGGTAATCCTTGGTATTCTTATTATGTATTGAAGACTGATGGTATTTTCCAAAGCGAAGAAGAAGTAAAGAATTTTACTTGGAGAGATCCTGAAACTGGTATGACAAAGCTTATTCAGCCTAATGCAAAGCCGGGTGATTTCAGATATGTGGACTTTAATAACGATGGTCAGATTACTGATGACGATAAACAATATTTAGGCAGCTATATGCCAAAGATTACTTTTGGATTTGGTGGTAACTTGCAATACAAAGGTATTGATTTTAGCTTCCAATTTCAGGGAGTAGGTAAGTCGACCATTTATAACGGATTCAAACAGATGGGTTACACCGGTAGAGGACAAGGTGGTAATATGCTTGCTGATGTTCTTAATTCTTGGGATTACAATAAAACATCCGGTATTCCTCATTTGGCTTTGATTGAAGACGGAAATAACAACTATAGTAATCTTAACGATTTCTTTTTGGAGAATGGTAGCTATCTCCGTTTAAAAAACGTTACTTTGGGTTATACCTTGCCGAAGAATGCCATGCGAACCATTGGCTTGCCTGGCAGTACGTTACGTTTCTATCTGAATGGTGAGAACCTTTTTACTGCGACAGATTACAGTGGTATCGATCCCGAAGTAGGTAACTTCGGTTTGGATGGAGGTACCTATCCGGTAGCTCGATCATTCAGCTTAGGATTCAATTTTAGTTTCTAACTTTAAAACAACAGGAATATGATGAAAAAATATAAAGGTATAGCATTGTCTTGCCTCTTGGCATTTTCTACTGTAAGTTGCAGTGACTTCTTGGAATTCGACCCTTATGGATTGGAGGGCAGTACCAACTTTTGGAAAACGGAAGAAGACGTACAAAAAGCATTGAATGCTTTTCATGAATTTACTTATAATGAGGGCGTGACCGGACGTGGGTTCATGTGGCTTGAGAATTGTAGTGACAATATGGTGACTGGACGTAGCCAAGGAGAAGCGCAATCCATCAAGAATTTTCAGATGACTCCGGATAACGGTCGCGATCAAAAGGACACATGGCCTGCCATGTTCCAGCTTAATGCCAAAGCTAATGATGTGTTGCGTAATGTACCTGATATGTCTGTTTCTCAGGAGGTAAAAAATAATGCGATTGGTCAGGGCTATTTTTATCGTGGATTTGCTTATTTGTGGATTTGTCCGTTCTATGGTGACAATGGTCCCAACGGTGGTCTGCCTATTATTACGGAAAAAACACCGAGCGCTGAGATGGATAGTCCGCGTCCAGCATCGGTATTGGAAAATTACGACCAAATTATAAACGATATGCGTAAGGCTGGTGAATTGTTACCTTATCTCTCTGAATTGAAGAGTGAGGATTACGGCCGTCCGCATAAGGCTGCCGCATGGGCGTTTGCTGCACGCGCAGCTTTGTATGCAGCTCAATACGATGCTAAATATTACAATACTGTTATCGAGTTCTGTGACAAAGTCATTAATTTGTCTGGTAGTGACAAACGTGATTTGTTCCCTGATTTTACCAAACTTTTCCGTGAGGAAAATAATTTCTGTTCTGAATATCTTTTCTCTCTGCTTGGTAATGCTACTGAAGGCCCGAAATTTCATGGAATGTCTTTCCAAAATGGCGGGTGGGGACTCTATAATACCTGGGGATATTTCCAACCTACTTTGGAACTTTGGAAAGCCTATGAGAATGGTGACATGAGACGCGAAGCTACTATCCTTTATCCGGGCAATCACATCCAGTTTGTGGGGCAGGATGTAACTTGGGCGGTAGGTCGTTGGGGTACAACGAGTGATTCCGGTCTGACTTGGAGCAAGTTTATGTCTCCTTGGGAAGATGCTGATTGTATTGGTAAGAAGGTAAATACCAATGGAAATAATGCAAGTAATGTATTGGGTACTGTATTGATACGTTTTGCCGATGTGCTGTTGATGAAGGCAGAGGCACTGATTTGGAGCAAGGGCGAAGGTGATGCGGAAGCCGTAAAATTGCTGAATAAAATTCGTAAACGCGCTGGCTTGCCGGAAGATAGTAAGGCTACCAAAGCTCAGTTGAAAAATGAACGTCGTTGTGAATTGGCATTTGAATTCCAGCCTAGTCGTCACATTGACTTGGTGAGATGGGGAGATGCACAAGAAGTGTATGCTAAGCCGCTTCATGGGGTAAAAACCACTACTCATGCTGATGGTACGTATACCGTTGAAGAGGTGGAGATATGGCCGGCACGTACTTTTAACCCCAAAGTAAATCATGTGTTCCCTATTCCTGCAAAGGAAGTGGCAAGTAGCAAAAACTTGAAGCAAAATATCTATTAATTAATAAACTCATAATATGAAAACATATATTTGTCCTTATATCGTGTTGGCATTCCTTGCCGTATTGTTAGGAGGAAGTTTCTCTAATGCCAATGCACAGAACACTCGCTTGAAAGTCATTACTTTCAATGTTAAATCTTTCGAGATGGTGGATATGAGTAACCAAGTGCTTTTTGACGTTACTCCGTTTGCTGATTTCCTGAGAGATGAAAATGCTGATTTTATCATTCTGAACGAAATGGAGAATAGAAGCTCACGTCAGCAAAGAGATGGAAAATACAGAGATGTGGTGCAGGAATTGGCTGAAAAGTTAGGCATGTTCGGTATTTTTGGATACGCTTATAATTTAGGTAATAAAACAGGCGATAATCCGGAGGAGAATTATACTTATTGTATGAACGAATTATATGGTAATGCCATTCTAAGTAAGTATCCTATTCTGAGTTCTCAAGCCATGCAATTACCTCGGCCGACAGGATCTGCAGACCAACGTGGAGTATTGGTTACAGAAGTGGTAATGCCTACAGGAGAAATGATAAGAGTGGTAGCCACCCATTTGGATCATATTGGGGGACAAGACGAACAAGCACAATTGTTGATTTCTGATAAAGTAATCAATGACAATGTGCCTACTATCTTGGCTGGTGACATGAATTCGAGTCCTTCCAGTTCTGCTATGGAAACAGTGAAAACTAAGTTTGATATTATTTCAAATACTTGGGTTGATTATATTTTTGCTTCTAAGGGCGATTGGAAAAAAATTAGTGAATATGTGAAACAATCTGGCAACTTATCTGACCATAATGCGATGATTTCAGAGATTGAATTAATAAAAAAATAAAGTTATCGGAATATGAAAAAGTATTTGTTATATACTATTGTAGTGTTGGGGATTGGTTCTATGCTTACTACCTCATGTCTTGAGGAAAATTTAGGTGTTGGTAATATCAAACAGGAAATGCAAGGTGGTGAAGGATGGAACAAAAATAAAACCATTGAAATTTATTACCTTACTAATTTGTCTGATGCAGTCATGGGAGCTGTTCCGGGGGTTATTGATTATTTCAATGGTTTGGGTAACGCTTGTTCTTTAGGGGTAATAGACCGTGTGGATGTATTGGGCAACAATAATATTGCTACCGAAATTGCTTTCAAGACATCACGTTTCTCCAGTTATGCGTTGAATAAAGTGTATATGAATGGAACAGATATAGCTACACAAGGTTCACTTTTGTTGTTCAATCATAAGATTAATTCAGAAGAAGGTTTTAAGATTACGAATGATTGCTATATTAAGTATATCAATGTAATGACTAAGACTACTACCGAAAATCCGATTGATATTCTCGTGCCTTTCAGTACAGTACGTTTCAGTAACAAAGAGCAGATTGCAGCTGCTTCTACAGCGTTTACCACATTGAATGATAATCAGCATGCTTTTATTATGGTTGGAACTGTAAAAAAAGATTTGGTGGAAGATTTGAAGAATGTGGCAGAAGGATTGGAAGGTTGTGCTTTCACAGAAGTGGCAAAGAATCCGGCTGCTGATTATGTTGTTTTTATGATGGGTAGAAAGTCTTGGGTATTACGTGAAACAACGGATGCTTTGGTAAGTGGCGACTTAAATGCTTATCGATTGTCGATAGAAGCCGGTGTAGAATAATAAATAAAACAGACCTCATTGCCATTGGTCTAATCTGCAAGGGTTGGTGTGCGTGGCATATCGGCTCTTGCAGAATTTTTTTATATTTGCGGACAAAAAGAGTAAAAACAAAGAGATAATTAAAATCTGCCTTGATGAAACTGAAAAAACTGTTATATGCAACTTTGGCATGTATGATGTGCGGGGGATGCACTTCCGACAAACAATTATTGCCGGTGGATTATGTAAATCCGCTGATTGGTACTGGTTTTCATGGGCATACCTATCCGGGAGCGACAGTGCCTTTTGGGGCAGTGCAACTAAGTCCTGATACGCGTGCCGGAAATTGGGATGCTTGTGCTGGCTATCATTATGATGATACTACATTGAAGGGATTTTCGCATACCCACCTCAGCGGTACGGGCTGTATCGACTTGGGGGATGTCTTGTTCCGTCCCACTACACAGCAACTGGATTTATCGGCTGAAACAATTTGCCAACCTGCTACTTTCAGTCATAAAGAGGAAGAGGCATCCGCAGGATATTATTCCGTAATCCTGAAGGAAGAAGGCATAAAAGCAGAGTTGACAGCTACAGCGCATGTCGGTGTGCACCGCTATACGTTTCCGGTAGGAAAGGAAGCATCTGTCATCATAGACTTGGCACACTTGCTTGATAACGAACATATCTATGAGGCTACACTGAAGCAAACAACAGACCATGAAGTTGCCGGTATGCGTAGAACAAGAGGATGGACAGATAATCAGTATGTTTATTTTGTAGCACAATTCTCAAAACCTTTCAAGAGTGTAGACTTTATACAGGATAGAAAAATAGTGCCGGCAGATGCCGGACTGACCGGTACCGATTTGCAGGCTGTGGTTACATTTGCCGGTGATGACAATGAACCGGTGGTAGCTAAGATAGGATTGTCTGTGGTGAGCGAAGAAAATGCCCGTAAAAATCTGGAAACAGAGGTGAAGGGGTTTGATTTCGATGCCGTGCGTACTGCTGCCCGTTCCGCTTGGGAACAAGCCCTCTCTGCCATTACGGTAGAAGGCGGCAATACGGATGATTTGCGGAATTTTTATACAGCTTTGTATCATGCGATGGTGGTGCCGAATGTGGTGAGTGATGTCAATGGTGAGTATCGCCGACACGATATGACCATAGGGCGGATGCCGGAAGGCAGGAAACACTATTCCACTTTCTCCTTATGGGATACTTTCCGGGCATGGAACCCGTTGATGACACTGGTGAATGCCGAACTGGTGAATGACATGATTAACTCCTACCTTGATATTTATGATGCTTCGGGCGAACTTCCCATCTGGCCCCTTTCGGCCGGGGAGACGGGAACGATGATTGGCTATCATGCCGTTTCAGCCATTGCGGATGCTTATATGAAAGGCATTCGTGGATTTGATGCCGAAAAGGCATTGGCTGCTATGATAGTTTCTGCTGAAAAGAACGAAAAAGGAGCAGATTACTATGTGCGGAACGGCTTTATTCCTTCAAATATCAAAAGAGAGTCAGTTTCTTGCTTGTTGGAATTTGCATATGATGATTGGTGCATAGCTCGTATGGCAAAAGAAATGGGAAAAGAAGATATTTATGAAACATTTATTGCACGTTCGCAGAATTATGTGAATGTGTTTGACGGAGCTACCAAGTTCTTCCGTCCCAGACGAATGGATGGCAACTGGGAAACGCCGTTCAGACCGTTGGCGGTGGGACGCGCTTACACGGAGGCTACCGCTTGGCAATACCGTTTCTTTGTGCCGCACGATGTAAACGGTATGATGCAACTGTTTGGCGGCAAAGAGGAGTTTGTTGTGGCACTCGACTCTATATTTTCTTCGGACTTGAAATTGGAGGGAGAACTTTCGGACATCACAGGTTTGATAGGTCAGTATGTACATGGCAATGAGCCCAGTCATCACATTACTTATTTGTATGACTACGTTGGGCAGCCTTGGAAGACTCAGGAGATGACACGTCGGTTGCTTCGTGAAATGTATGCGCCGACTCCCGAAGGTATCATCGGTAACGAAGATTGCGGACAGATGTCTGCCTGGTATATCCTTTCAAGTTTGGGATTCTATTCCGTATGTCCCGGTAGTAATGAGTTTGCATTGACCACTCCGCTGTTTGAAAAAGCGGTGATGAAACTGACAAACGGAAAGACACTGTCCGTGCTTGCCAATAATCCGCAGAAGAATGTTTATATCAGCAAAGTAGAGCTGAATGGAAAACTGATAGAAGGTAACTTTATCACCTACAATCAATTGATGGAAGGAGGGGAACTTCGCTTTACGCTGACTGACAAACCCGATATGACACGAGGAGTTTCGGAAGAGTCGGCGCCTTATTCTTATACGAAGGAAAAAGTGGTGTCTATACCTTATGTAGACAGAGACTTGAATCTGTTTATGGATAAGGTTACGGTAGCATTGGCTACGGCAACTGCAGGAGCAGAAATCAGATATACACTGGATGGAAGCGAACCGACAGAGCTGTCTTTGCTCTATGAGAAGCCGTTGGAGCTGGATAGGACAATGCCTGTTAAAGCAAAAGCGTTTAAGGAGGGATTCCGTTCAAGCAATACACTCTCTATCGTGGCTACCAAGGCAGAGATGAAACCGGCGCTTGCCGTGCATCCCGTGCAGAATGGTACTTCTTATAAATATTTTGAAGGCACGTATCGGAAAGTGGCGGATATAGAAAGGACTCCTATGGTGGATGCCGGAATCATGCCGGAACCTTCCATCAAGGAGGCTAAACAAGAAGACCATTTCGGATATATCTTCTCCGGTTTAATAGAAGTGCCTGAAGATGGAATCTATACTTTCATGACCCGTTCGGACGATGGCAGTGTATTGTATATCGGTGATGAGGTGGTGGTGAATAATGATGGTTCTCATGCTGCTATTCCAGCTACTGGGGCTGTTGCCTTGCAGAAGGGATTTCATACTTATAAACTGTATTACTTTGAAGATTATGAAGGGGAGGAACTGAGTTGGGCATGGAAACTTCCTTCGGCGCAAGATTTGTCGCCGATTCCTGCTTCTGTATTGTATGTGAAATAATAAATTACGATTACCATGAAAAAAATAGCTTTATTACTTTTCCCTATTTTGCTTGCATCGTGTGGGCAGGGGAACCAGACGGCAACTGCCGTGCTGGAACCTATGAATGTGATGTCTTTCAATATACGTTACGACAATCCGGAAGACAGTCTGAACAACTGGCAGTACCGTAAAGACCGTGCAGCCAATGCCATCCGTTTTTATGATGCGGATATTGTAGGTACGCAAGAAGTACTACACAATCAGTTGCAGGATTTGCAGCAACGTCTTCCGGAATATGGGGTGATAGGCGTAGGGCGCGAAGACGGTAAGGAAAAAGGAGAATATAGTGCACTTTGGTATAAGAAGGAACGCTTCGAGGTACTTGATTCCGGTACATTCTGGTTGAGCGAGACACCTGAGGTGCCCGGTTCCAAAGGCTGGGATGGCGCCTGTGAACGTGTGGCTTCGTGGGCGAAACTGAAAGATAAGATTTCGGGCAAAGAGTGCTTGGCATTGAATACACATCTGGATCATGTAGGTGTTGTGGCACGTCGTGAGGGAATCAGCCTTATTTTGGATAAGGTGAAAGAACTGGGCAACGGGATGCCGGTGGTTGTTACCGGGGATTTTAACTCTACACCAGAGTCGGATGTCATCAACCATATCACTAATCCGGAAGGTCCGGAGCATCTGACAGATGCACGTACGGTATCGCCCGTGGTTTATGGACCGGCATGGAGTTTCCATGATTTCGGTAGTATTCCCTACGAACATCGTCCGCTGATAGATTATGTGTTTGTGGGCAACGGAGTGAAGGTTTTGAAGTATGGAGTGTTGGCCGAGACGGAAAATGAAGCTTTCTTGTCGGATCATGCACCGGTACTGGTGACAGTGGAATAAGTGGAATAAGAAAAAGAAAGATTGCAATGAAAAGAATAGCAAAGATTAGTATATGGGTACTTTTGGCAACTGTACTGTTGCCTGTCAGTACATCGGCACAAAGCCGTCGTGACAAAGAACAGACTTATGTGTTGGAACAACCGTATGAGGTGACTCGAATAGTATCTCCGCAGGGGAAAAAGATAAAAAATGTTGTCCTGATGATTGGCGATGGTATGAGTCTAATGCATGTATATTCAGCATGGACAGCCAATCGGGGAAAACTTTTTCTGGATAATTGCCAGACAGTGGGATTGTCGAAGACCTACTGTGCCAATAAATTGATTACTGATTCCGGGGCTGGTGGAACGGCTATTGCTACCGGGCAGAAAACCAACTATCACTATGTAGGGGTAGACCCGGAAGGACGTCCTTTGCAGTCTTTAGTCGACTTGGCTTCCGCTAAAGGTAAGTCGACCGGACTTGCAGTGACCTGCCGTCTTTGGGATGCCACTCCTGCTGACTTTTGCTGTCACAACAAAGATCGGGATGCAGAGGAAGATGTGGTGACAGGATATGTGGATTGCAAAGCTGATTATGTGTTTGGTGGAGGTGCACAATTCTTCGAGAACCGCAAAGACGGACGCAACTTGTTTGAAGAATTGCGTGAAAAAGGATTCCAGACACCCCGTACATGGGATGAACTGGCTGCTATCGGGAGCGGAAAGGTATTTGCAGTGCCCTATCCGAAAGATACGCCTCTTCCGGCAGAGCGGGGTGACTTGCTGGCACGTGCATCCTTGAAAGGTATCGAATTACTGAACCAGAACAAGAAAGGATTCTTTATGATGATAGAAGGTTCGCAGCTGGATGATTACGGACACTTCAATGACTTGGATTTGCTGATGCAGGAAACGCACGATTTCGATAGGACTATCGGTGCTATCTATGAATGGGCAGCCAAGGATGGGGAAACGTTGGTAGTGGTGACTGCCGACCACGAAACCGGCGGACTTACGCTGGTGGACGGTGACTTGAAACAAGGTAAGATTGTATGCAAGTTTTCTACCGGTAGCCATAGTGGTGTGATGGTGCCTGTATATGCTTTTGGACCCGGAGCGGAGGAATTTACCGGAATTTACGAGAATACGGCTATTTTCGACAAAATAAAGAAATTGCTAAAATTATAATCAAATAACTATTTCCCATGTTGAAACATATTTTACTGCTAGGTTTGTTGTCTCTTTCGGCCGGTTCGTTGCTGAGAGCTCAGAGTTGTGGCAATGACGAGAAGTATCATTTGCCTTATAAGAATACGTATGTCAAAGAACCTTTGGTTACGGAGAACGAATATCGCGTGGCCAAACCGGAAACCATTGAGCCGAAAAGTTTCGAGGAAGCCCGGCAGATTCTTCCTAGTCCCATTTGGAACGGACATGACAAGGAACTTGAAATGTATTGGAAGGCATGGGAAATAGCTATTGGTAATATTCGGGCTCCTCAGGCGGGCTCGGGTTTTGTATCAAGCTATTTGGATACAGCTTATAATGGTAATATCTTTATGTGGGATTCCTCTTTCATTCTGATGTTTGCCCGTTATGGCACCCGTTTTTTCCCTTTCCAGAATACGCTGAACAACTTTTACGCCAAGCAGCATCCCGACGGTTTCATTTGCCGTGAGATAAAGGCAGATGGTGCCGATTGCTTCGAACGCTATGACCCGGTGAGTACCGGACCGAATTTGATGCCTTGGTGTGAGATGGTCTATTTTCATCAGTTTGGTGATACGGAACGCCTGCACAAGATATTTCCGGTACTTTGTGCTTATTATAAATGGTTGAAGTTGAACCATACTTGGCGAAATGGAACCTATTGGTCAAGCGGATGGGGAACTGGCATGGATAACATGCCCCGTGTTTTGTCGGAATACAGCCCTATCTATAGTCACGGACACATGATTTGGCTGGATACAAACTTGCAACAATTGTTTACGGCTAATTTGCTGCTTGAGATGGGATTCTATCTGGAGCGTTGGCAAGAAATAGAAGAGTTTGAAGACGAAGCTAAAATGCTGGGAAAATATATCCATGACAATCTTTGGGATGAAAAAACCGGTTTCCTTTATGACCAGTATGCTGATGGTACGCTCTGTACAACTAAGGGAATAGGTGCCTATTGGGCTCTGTTTACTGATGTATTGGATGCTGTACAATTAGACCGCATGGTGAAAGAATTGGATAATTCTGCTACATTCAACCGGAAGTACCGTATTCCTTCTTTGTCTGCCGATAATCCCAAGTATAAGGAGAATGGCCGTTATTGGCAGGGTGGCGTATGGCCGGGAACCAATTACATGGTGATGCAGGGTCTTGTACAGAAAGGTTACGGTAAACTGGCACGGGAGATTTGTTTGAATCATTATGCCCAAGTATTTGAGGTCTATAAGAAAACTGGAACTTTTTGGGAATATTACGCTCCGGAAAGTGCTGAGCCGGGATTTATGGCAAGGGATAATTTTGTGGGTTGGGCAGGACTTCCTCCTATTGCCGAATTGATAGAGTTTATTATCGGTATTCGGGGAGATTATGCCAAAAAGCAGATTGTCTGGGATATGAATTTGACGGAGACTAATGGTATAGAACGCTATCCTTTTGGTCCCGAAGGGCTTATCTCCTTAAAAGCTGAGGCACGCCGTTCGGCAAGTGATGAGCCTCGTATTACAGTAGATTCTAACATCGATTTTGAACTGTGTGTACTCTATGGTGGAAAAGAGAAAAAGATACATGTGACATCCGGTAAGCATACCTATTAAAGAAGACATCGATTATGAAAAACAATATGTCAAGACGCCAATTTCTGAAGACTGGCGGACTTGCTTTGGCTGCTATGACTTTTCAGCCCGCTTCAGTATTATCTTCATCAGTGACTTTGAACCAGAGATATGTTTCTTTACGTCCTGCTGTAGGCAAAAGGTGCTTTGTTTCGAAGGCGGTGGATGCCGCCATTGAAGAAGCGAAGCCTAAAATAAAGGACGAAAAATTGCGCTGGATGTTCGAGAACTGTTTTCCCAATACGCTTGATACTACCGTCAGATATAGAGTGAAGAATGGCAGACCGGATACTTTCGTCATTACGGGAGATATAGATGCCATGTGGCTGCGCGACTCTTCTGCACAAGTTTGGCCCTATCTGCCGTTGATGAAGAAAGATAAGGGATTGCAGCGGATGGTGGCAGGACTTGTCAACAGACAGACTGAATGTATCTTGATAGACCCATATGCCAATGCCTTTAACGACGGACCGTTAGGCAGCTATTGGGAAACCGACCATACACAACATATGGTGAAGGAATTGCATGAACGCAAATGGGAGATAGATTCTTTGTGCTATCCCATTCGTTTGGCCTATCATTATTGGCAATACACGGAAGACACGTCTGTGTTCGATGAAAATTGGCATAAAGCTATGCTGTTGGTGGTTAATACCTTTAAAGAGCAACAGAGGAAACAAGGCTTGGGGCCTTATAGCTTTACGCGCGATTGCGACCGCCCTACAGATTCGCAGATTAACAACGGATGGGGAGCACCGGTAAAGCCGGTCGGCTTAATCGTTTCTTCTTTCCGTCCGTCAGATGATGCTACACAATACGGTTTTCTGATTCCTTCTAATATGTTTGCGGTTGTGTCATTGCGCCAATTGGCTGAGATAGAGGATAAAGTTTATGGAAACAAGGACTTCTCTGGCAAATGTATAGCACTGGCAGATGAAGTGGATGCAGCTATCCGCAGGTATGGTACTTTCAATCATCCGGTTTGTGGACGTATTTATGCTTTTGAGGTCGACGGTTTTGGTAACGCGCTTTGTATGGACGATGCCAATGTACCCAGTTTGCTGGCTGCGCCTTATCTGGGTTATTGTTCTTTTAAAGATGCGATTTATCAGAATACCCGTAAAATGATATGGAGCGGCAATAATCCTTATTTCTTTAAAGGAAAAGCCGGTGAAGGGGTAGGAGGTCCTCATGTGGGATTGAATTATATCTGGCCGATGAGCATCATTATGAAGGCTTTTACAACGGATGATTCCGAAGAAATACGTGCTTGTCTGAAGCAACTTCGTGATACGGACGGAGGGACGGGCTTTATGCATGAATCTTTCCATTCGGAGGATGCCGCGGACTTTACTCGTTCCTGGTTTGCTTGGACAAATACTTTGTTCGGTGAACTGATACTGAAAACAATCAAGGAATATCCCAACTTATTATCCCAAATACTATGAAGATAAGATATTGGTTACTGGCTATGTCATTCATTTTTCTCTCTTGTGGGAGAGGGGCTGATGATGTAGCGGCAAACTATGGTATTATACCCATGCCGAATGAACTTGCTCCAATGCAGGGAGTGTATGTCCTGCAAGGGGAAAAAACAGTGGCTGTCCCTTTCGGGGAAGCCGCGATGAAAGTTTTTCATTATTTGGAGAATGCGTTGAAAAACACTTCTGTAACGTTGAAGGGTATTTCGGAAACGGGAAAGGCCGATATTTGCTTATCTATAGATAATTCCTTGCCCGATGAGGCCTATACATTGGAGGTTTCTTCCGATAGGATAAATATATCTTCCAATGAAACTGCCGCAGGATTTTTTTATGGTGTCCAGTCTTTGCTGCAGCTCATGCCGGCAGCCATTTATGATGGTGACCGGAAATGCGAGGAAAAGATTAGGATTCCTGCTGTCAGCATTACGGATGCTCCCCGTTTCCCTCATCGTGGGGCTATGATGGATGTAGGACGTAATTTTCTGCCAAAAGAGGAAGTGCTGAAGTTTCTTGATTTGATGGCATTCTATAAATTGAATAAATTCCATTTTCATCTGACGGATGACCAAGGATGGAGAATAGAAATAAAGAAATACCCGAAACTGACTGAAATAGGTTCTTACCGTAAACATACTCAGGTAGGACACTCTGATTATTATTTTCCACGGCGTTACGATGGAAAAGAAAAGAGGGGTTATTATACGCAGGAAGAAATAAAGGAAATTGTGAAGTATGCATCCGACCGTTTCATTACGGTCATTCCCGAAATTGAAATGCCGGGACATGCATCCGCTGCACTGGCTTCCTATCCGGAACTTTCTTGCGGACTGGGAAAGACTTATGTGGTGCGTGATTATTTTGATGTTTTTGATGAGGTTTATTGTCCCAAAGAGCATACATTTGAATTCCTGGAAGATGTACTGACAGAGGTTATGGAACTCTTCCCCAGCCATTATATCCACATAGGTGGGGATGAGTGCCCCAAGAAAGCGTGGAAGAAGTGTACCCATTGCCAGCATTTGATGAAGCGGGAAGGTCTGCCCAACGAAGAAGCTCTGCAAAGTTGGTTTATCCATCGGATTGAGCAATTTGTGAACAGTAAAGGGCGTGACATCATCGGGTGGGATGAGATTCTGGAAGGAGGGCTTGCCCCTAATGCTACCGTCATGTCATGGCGTGGCGAGAAAGGAGGTATCGAAGCGGCTCGCCAACGGCATAAAGTCATTATGACACCCGGCAAAAAGTGTTATTTGGATTACTACCAGGAAAGTCCGGAATTCGCTCCGTTGGCTATCGGCGGTTTCCTTCCATTGGATACGGTGTACAATTATAATCCGCTTCCTGCTGAACTGACTCCGGAAGAACAAGCTTATATAATAGGTGTACAAGCCAATATCTGGGGAGAGTACATACAGACTCCCGAGTATTTTGAATATATGGCTTTCCCCCGTTTGCTGGCTATGTCAGAAGTGCAATGGACACTGCCGGAACATAAGGACTTCGAGTCGTTTGCCTGTAGGCTGGATAAGGAGTTTGAACGATTGGATTATTGCGGAGTGAATGCCTGCCGCAACTTCTATGAAGTCAATCAGACAGGTGCGTGGAACAAGTCGCGGCAGACTTATGAGGTGACTTTGAACACCTTCTGTCCGGATGCCGATATTTACTATGCGGTAAATGATTCAACGGTCAACACTTCATCTTCTCTTTATGAGACTCCGATACCGTTGGACGAGGATGCAACTATTTATTCGGCAGTTTACAGAAGCGGTAAGCCGCTAGGGAAAGTGACTCGCAAGAGTTTTGCTGTAAACAAGGCAACCGGATGTGACTATACTTGTAATCCTGAAGCAGGATGGGAACACTTGAATAAAGGCTTTGGGCTGACTGATGGACGACGTGGCTATGCCCGTGATATGCGTCGCTGGATAAGCTTTTGCCAGGATAGTGTGCAGATTGTAGTGGAACTGAAGAAACCTCAGAAAGTCAAGGAAGTTGCCTTTTCTTCTTTATGGAGACCGGTAAATGAGATATGGCCGGCAAGAGCGATGAGTGTTTCTGTCTCAATGGATGGTCAGACTTTTATTCCGGTGGGCACTAAACAGCTGACCTATGATTTTACTTTGACGGAAGGCACCCGTTTCCCGGCATCTCTTTCATTTGCCGAGACGGAAGCTGCATTTGTCCGCTTGGAATTATTGAGTGGTGGCTTGTGCCCGAAAGGATATTTTCATGAAGGGTTGCAGAGTGAGTTGGCAATGGATGAAATAGAAATATATTAATCTCAAGAAATTATGAAGAAAATAGTTGTTCTTTTAGTTGTACTGTTGGGTTGCATACCGGTGACGGTTTTTGCGCAAAAGCAATTCTTTTTCAAAGATGGCAAGTTTGTGGTAGCCCAGTTCACGGATTTGCATTGGACACCGGGTTCTGCAAAGTGTGCCGAGACTACAGCTACTATCCGTGCTGTCTTGGCGGCTGAACATCCGGACATTGCCATACTGAGTGGTGATGTGGTGACCGATGACCCGGCTATCAAGGGATGGGAAAGTGTTGTGGATATTTTTAATGAGGCAAAGGTTCCCTTTGTGGTAACTATGGGAAATCATGATGCCGAATATTTGACGCGTGATGATATCTATGATTTTCTCCTAAAGTCTCCATACTATGTAGGTACGAAAGGTCCGGAGGATATCATGGGATGTGGTAATTGTGTCATTCCGGTTTATAGTTCGGAAAAGAGGAATCGGGTAGAGGCATTGCTCTATTGTATGGACTCTAATGATTATCAACCTGATAAAATCTACGGTGCTTATGATTGGATTCATTTTAATCAAGTAGAATGGTATAGAAAGCAAAGTAAACACTTTGCAGAGAAGAATGGGGGTAATCCTGTTCCTGCTTTGGCCTTTTTCCATATTCCGCTGATTGAATACAATGAAATCAGGGGTGACGGGAAAACTTATGGAAATGACAAAGAAGGTGGAGTTGCCTCTGCTAATATCAATTCCGGTATGTTTGCTTCCTTCCTTGACATGAAGGATGTAATGGGAGTATTTGTAGGACACGACCATGATAACGATTTTATAGGGATAGATAAAGGTATTGCATTGGGATACGGACGGGTGACTGGTGCGGATGCGTATGGCGATTTGAAACGGGGGGCGCGTATTATCGAGCTGTACGAAGAGCAGTTCAAATTTGATACGTGGATTTCTACTCCTTCGGGAAGGGAGGCTGCCTACTATTATCCTTCCGGCTTGAATTCAGATGAGGAGCAGAGCATGACCTATCTGCAGGCAGTGAAAGCCTCTCCCAAGAAGCAGGGTGTGGCATATGCCTATTATGAAGGCAAATGTAAGCGTGTTGCCGATATTGCCGCCTGCAATAAAGTGAAGGAAGGGGTGATGAAGAACTTCTCGATTGGGGAAGCAACCGTCTCGGATCATTTTGCTTATGATTTCCGTACGTTGGTGAAAATTCCTGAAAGGGGAGTTTACCGATTCTATACTTTTTCCGATGATGGGTCTAAATTATACATAAATGGTAAATTGATTGTTGATAACGACGGCGGCCACAGCGGACGCCGTGCCGAAGGGAAAGTCGCTCTCGAAGCAGGGTACCACGAGTTGCATCTGCTGTATTTCGAAGATTACATGGGCCAGGAATTGGAAGTCGGGTATTCGGGACGGAATGTTCTGGAAACCGTGTTACCTGATACCATGTTGTTTGTACCGGATTAAATCAGCGCTGGTAACTCTTTGTGTGGTACTCTTTCCGATATTCATTTGGAGAGACTTTCTTCAAAGCTTTGAATTGGCGGGACAAGTTTTTCAGGTTATTGATTCCGACTTGTTCCGCCACATCTGCAATCGGAGCATCACTGGCCAGTAGCAATTGGGCAAAGCGTTCCATCCTAAGATTGAAGATATATTTGTGGATGGACTGCTGGGTGACTTGTTTGAAACGAATCTCCAATAAACGACGTGATAATGGTACTTGCTTCACTATATCCGATACAGTGATATCAGCAGCTATATTCTGATGGATATATTTCAGGGCTGTCTGGATATGGGCATCGGTGGTGGAATAGAAGTCTGTCGAAAGCCTGTTGATGATATTGACTGGTTGGATTACTACATCCTGATAGGTAGCCTTTTCATCATTCAATAGCTGTTCTATGAGGGCAGCAGCCTCAAATCCGCCTCTTACAATGTTTTGGCTGATACTGGATAGGGGAGGATCTGAAAGATTGCATATAATCTCATCATTGTCGACGCCCAATATTGCTATCTTGTCGGGTACTCTGATATTGTTGACTTTACAGATTTCCGTAATGCGGTTGCCTTGATTGTCATCGCAGGCCATGAGTGCTGTAGGTTGTGGCAATGACTTTAACCAACTGAGCAGGGGCGGGGCTTCATAAAACCATAAGTCGTCAAGGGATTGGTCCTGATAGGCGTAGAAGTTATTGCCAAACCCTTGGGCAGCTATACATTCGTAAAAACCTTCACAACGTTCTTGCGACCATACCGTATCGCGATAACCATAGAATGCAAAGTTCTGAAAGCCTTTACTCAGAAAAAACTCTGCTGCTATTCTGCCGGTCTTGCGGTAATCGCCGGTGATGTTTGGAATATTGCTGAACCTTGATTTATAATCTTGGGCCAACGCGATAATTCCGTTTTCACGGAATAGCTCTACATTGTCAGCGTTGTCAAATCTGCCGATAATTGCATCTGCATGCCATGTCTTTGCCCATTTCAAGACTCCTTCTATGCCATGATTATTTTTGTAGGAGGGTGGCATACGGCATACTACCCATGGCTCATGGCTTTTGGAATAGGCCAATACTCCCTTTAGCAGATTGTACGAAAAGGACTCTGTAAAATCGGTCAATAATATCAATCGAATCATAGCAGTAGAGTAAATGTAACTGATTGTTACTTATACAATTGTTGGCTTAATTGACAAATATAGGATTTTATTTCTTTTTTTTCAAATCTTTCCCCTCATATTTGCAGATTGCTTCAATCCATTCTTCTTCCAGTGGCTTGGATTCGTGTTTGGAGAGGTCGAAGGCTACCATGATGGAAGTACAAACGCATTTTACTTCTAAGGTTTCCGTATCGATGACACGCTGTGCCAGATGGAAACTCTTGGTTCCTATTTCAGTAACGGCAGTTTGCACGGCAATATGGTCCGAACCATAAATCTGCGCAAGGAAATTTGCTTCAATATGGACGACAACGATACCATCCTTTTCCCAATCTACATCCGGGCATACGGAAGCGAAATATTCCGTTTTTCCTAAATCATAAAAAGAGAAGTAAACAGTGTTGTTTACATGGCCGAATTTGTCGACGTCATTGAAGCGTAGTTGTATGGGCAGGGTGTGGTTAAATTGAATTTCTTCCATTGTTTTCTATTAAAATTTGTTTATAATCGCTGCAAAAATATTATTTGATTTATGTGTTGGAAATCAAGTGTCTAAATGCGAAAAATCCCTTCTCGTACTTATAGGACACCACAAAGGTAGTAATTCTTTTGTTACCAAAGACATTTGGCCTTGCCATTTAATTGGGCAGGGTATCTATAATGTTTAATGTGATGATGTATGCTGTTTTTTCTTACTAAACTATAATTTGCATTGATAGTGGAAACCATCCCGTTATTTACTTTGTTCACTTATTCATCAATGTTAAATTAAAAAGTTATGGTAAATGGAGTAATTTGTATATCTGGATGTTGTGTTGAATCATTATCATTTTTCCGGGACTGGACTTGATGATGTTCGAAAGCGAAGTGGTACATTCAGATTTTTTAATTTCGAATGATGAAGCGGGAAGTAAAACGATGTGTTTAGGGAAATAGCATACAGTGGTAAAAATAATATGGCGAAACAATCGATAGGCAAGAAAAAATTAAGCTTGTCCTTATTAATAAAGATTATAAAGGATACCGGACAAGGTTTTATTGACGATAGTGTCACCAGGTTAAGCGGATCGTTGGCTTACGCGACACTATTTTCAATCATCCCTTTTCTTTCTCTTTTAGTTACTATTGGGGTAGCTTTGCATATAGATTTGGCTGATCAGTTGTATATGCAGTTGAAACCGATAGTAGGAGCAGAGGTAGTTGGTGAACTTCGTTTGATTATAGAAAATGCAGAAAGAACGGACTCTTCCACACCAGCGGCTATTGTTAGTTTGGGAATTTCCATATTTGGTGCTACTACCATTTTTGCAGAGATACAAAGTTCCTTAAATACGATTTGGGGAATAAAGGCCGTGCCCAAAAAGGGCTGGCTGAAATATATCCAGAATCGGCTACTTTCATTCTCGATAATTTTGGTATTTGCTTTCGTGCTTCTGGTTACATTTAGTATTACCAATATTATTGGAGATTTGAGTAATAAGTTTATGGCCAGCTATCCGGATGTCGCAGAGGTTATTGTGAAAGCTGTGGGATTAGTGTTAAATATAGGTGTTACGGTTATTATTTTTGTATTGATTTTCAAAGCTCTTCCTGATGCGAAAATAAAAAGTAAGGATGTTTTTATTGGAGCTGTAGTGACAACTATATTATTGTTGGTAGGGCAATGGGGAATATCTTTCTATATCGGGATTGCGAATGTAGGGACTATTTATGGTGCAGCGGCATTCATGATTGTTTTTATTACATGGATTTATTATTCTGCTATTATAGTCTATGCAGGTGCGGAGTTTACTAAAGCATGGGCCAATGAAATGGGGAGCAAAATTTTTCCGGATGAATATGCTGTAGCAACGAAAGTGGTTGAAATACGTGAAACTTGACAACTGGATGGTCTTATTTGGCATTCTGATCAATAATAGTGGTAATTAATATATAGCCATTTGAGAATATCCAAGACAAAATTTTTCACTTTCAAACAAATATGCTACTTTTGCGCATTAATCCTTATATATCAGGAAATGATAGAAGACATTAAAAAAGCCTGCCAAGTGATGAGCGAAGGCGGGGTAATTCTGTATCCGACAGATACGATTTGGGGCATAGGTTGTGACGCTACCAATGAAGAAGCGGTGCGCCGTGTATATGAAATCAAGCAACGCTCTGACAGTAAGGCAATGCTGGTATTGGTAGATTCCCCGGTAAAGGTGGATTTCTATGTGCAGGATGTTCCGGAAGTTGCCTGGGATTTGATAGAACTGGCCGACAAGCCTCTTACCATTATTTATTCCGGAGCCCGTAATCTGGCTCCTAATCTGCTTGCCGAAGATGGCAGTGTAGGTATCCGCGTTACCAGTGAGGTGTTTTCAAAGCGGCTTTGCCAGCAGTTCCGCAAAGCGATAGTCTCTACTTCTGCCAATGTCAGCGGGCAACCGTCGCCCGGCAACTTCGGGGAGATAAGTGAAGAAATCAAATCAGCAGTGGATTATATAGTAGGATATCGTCAGGAGGAAACGGTGCGCCCGAAACCGTCCGGCATCATCAAGTTGGGCAAGGGCGGAGTCATCAGAATTATTCGCGAATAAAGAGGAAAATGGCAGAGGACAAGAGAAGTTTGTTGCAGCGCTTTATCCTATGGCGCGAAAAGAATATCAAGGAGAAGAGGTTCATACTGATTCTCAGTTTTCTTGTAGGTATCTTTACAGCATTTGCCGCACTGATACTGAAAGTCATCATACACTGGATACAGAACTTCCTGACGGACAATTTCAATGCGACGGAGGCCAACTACCTTTATCTGGTCTATCCGGTAGTAGGTATCTTCCTGACCGGGTTGTTTGTTCGCTATGTGGTGAAGGACGACATCAGTCATGGAGTCACCAGAATCCTATACGCCATCTCGCGGCGGCAGGGGCGTATCAAACGACATAACACTTGGTCGTCCATCATAGCCAGTTCCATTACCATCGGTTTCGGTGGTTCGGTCGGGGCGGAGGCGCCTATTGTGTTGACGGGTTCGGCTATCGGTTCTAACCTGGGAAATATATTCAAGATGGAACACCGCACGCTGATGCTGTTGGTGGGATGTGGTGCTGCCGGTGCGGTTGCCGGCATCTTCAAGGCGCCGATTGCCGGTCTGGTATTTACGCTGGAGGTGCTGATGATAGATTTGACAATGTCCTCCTTGTTGCCGTTGCTGATATCTGCG
This sequence comes from Bacteroides sp. L10-4, assembly GCF_013373675.1. Lineage (NCBI taxonomy): Bacteria > Pseudomonadati > Bacteroidota > Bacteroidia > Bacteroidales > Bacteroidaceae > Bacteroides > Bacteroides sp. L10-4. Next base: position 145,441 of record NZ_JABXJH010000001.1, on the reverse strand, counting down.
GTGACGGCTGCGACTGTTTCCTATATCGTGACGGGCACGGACGCTATGTTTAAATTTCATCTGGACCAAGCTTTCGAGCTGGAACGTATTCCGTATGTTATTATGCTGGGCATCTTCTGCGGATTGGTTTCCCTTTATTTCACCCGGGCCATGAACTCTGTGGAAGGCGTGTTCGGAAGGTTGAGAACTCCCTATAAGAAGCTGATAATGGGCGGTGCCATGCTGAGTATCCTGATATTCCTTTTCCCTCCGTTGTATGGCGAAGGTTACGATACGATAGAATTGTTGCTGAATGGGATGAGCAATGCCGAATGGGATACGGTGATGAACAATTCCTTCTTCTACGGGCACGGCAATCTGTTGCTGATATACCTCATACTGATTATTCTGTTCAAGGTTTTTGCTTCGAGTGCCACGAATGGCGGTGGCGGTTGCGGCGGTATTTTCGCGCCTTCATTGTATCTGGGGTGTATTGCCGGTTTTGTCTTTTCACATTTCAGCAATGAAATAGAGATGACGGCTTATCTACCCGAGAAGAACTTTGCCTTGATGGGAATGGCGGGGGTCATGAGTGGGGTCATGCACGCTCCGCTGACCGGCGTGTTCCTCATAGCCGAACTTACGGGAGGATACGACTTGTTCCTGCCACTGATGATTGTTTCCGTCAGTTCCTATCTTACCATCATCATGTTCGAGCCTCATAGTATCTACTCCATGCGTTTGGCAAAGAAAGGAGAACTGCTGACGCACCATAAGGACAAGGCTGTCCTTACCTTGATGAAAATGGAGAATGTGGTGGAAAAGGACTTTGTGACCGTGCGTCCCGAAATGGATTTGGGCGAACTGGTCAAGGCCATTTCCGCCTCGCATCGCAATATCTTTCCCGTGACGGACAAGGAGGGGGTGTTGATAGGCGTTGTCTTACTGGACGATATCCGGAACATTATGTTCCGTCAGGAGTTGTACCATCGTTTTACGGTAGGCAAATTCATGACTTCGGCTCCGGCACGCTTGTACAATACGGACAGCATGGAACAGGTGATGCGTACTTTTGATGACACGAAAGCATGGAATCTGCCGGTGGTGGATGCGGAAAACAAATACCTGGGCTTCGTGTCCAAGTCGAAGATATTCAACTCGTACCGTGAAGTATTGGTGCATTTTTCAGAAGATTGAGGACATTTACAATTTACCATTTGCAATGTACACGCCATTCCGAACGGCAAATTGTACATTGTAAATGGTAAATTGTAGATTGCAAATGAGCTGCCTCGCAAATTGTACATTGTAAATGGTAAATTGTAAATGAAATGGTGGAAAAGAAAGATTTGAGGATTGTATATATGGGTACTCCCGATTTTGCGGTGGAGGCTCTTCGTTGTCTGGTAGAAGGAGGTTACAATGTGGTGGGTGTCATTACGATGCCCGACAAGCCTGCCGGACGGGGGCATAAGCTCCAGTTCTCTCCGGTGAAGCAGTATGCGCTGGAGAACAATCTTCCGCTTCTTCAGCCGGAGAAGCTGAAGGATGAGGCTTTTGTGGAGGCGTTGCGTGCATGGAAGGCCGATTTGCAGATAGTCGTTGCCTTCCGCATGTTGCCGGAGGTGGTATGGAACATGCCGCGATTGGGCACCTTCAACCTGCATGCTTCCCTGCTGCCGCAGTATCGTGGCGCTGCTCCCATCAACTGGGCGGTAATCAATGGTGATACGGAAACGGGCATCACCACTTTCTTCCTGAAACATGAGATTGACACCGGTGAGGTTATTCAGCAGGTGCGGGTACCCATTGCCGATACGGACGATGTGGGTATCGTCCACGATAAACTGATGCTGTTGGGCGGTCGCCTGGTGGTAGAGACCGTTGATGCCATTCTTGCCGGTACGGTGAAAAGTATTCCTCAAGAAGAAATGGCCGTAGTGGGTGAACTGCGTCCGGCACCGAAAATATTCAAAGACACTTGTCGTATTGACTGGAACCTCCCTGTGAAGCGTATTTATGATTTTGTACGCGGTCTTTCTCCCTATCCTGCTGCTTGGACGGAGCTGCTCCAACCCGGTGGAGAATCTGTTGTGGTAAAAATCTTCGAGACGGAAAAGATCGGGGAATCCCATCAACTGGTTCCCGGAACCTTGCGGACAGACGGGAAGACCTATATCCGCGTGGCTGCCGAAGATGGCTTTGTCGGCATCCGTTCCCTTCAGCTTCCGGGCAAGAAGAGACTGAAAACGGATGAACTGCTGCGCGGCTTCCGGTTGACAGAAGAATGCGTGATGAAGTAACTGGTTGTAATTCAATAGCTTTTTACTGCAAAACTGCTGCACTCGTTTTGCAGCGTCACTGCAAACAGCTTTGCAGTGTTGCTGCAACTGGTATGCAGTGTGACTGCAACTGCTTTGCAGTACTACTGCAACACGTTTGCAGTGACGCTGCAAAAGGTATGCAGTGAGTTTGCAGCGAGAGTTTTGGCTTTCAATGTTAGGCCGATTTAAATCTTTTCCGTATATTTGTACATGACAAAGTTCGTAAACTTTAGAATATAACATTATGAAACCAATCATATCCCCTTCCATTCTCTCTGCCGATTTCGGTTATCTGGCACGAGACATTGAAATGATTAACCAAAGTGAGGCGGAATGGGTACATATCGACATCATGGACGGTGTGTTTGTCCCTAATATTTCTTTTGGATTCCCGGTACTGAAGCATGTGGCGAAACTGTCGCAGAAACCCTTGGACGTACATCTGATGATTGTACAGCCGGAGAAGTTTATTCCGGAGGTAAAGGCTCTGGGAGCACACGTCATGAATGTGCACTACGAGGCTTGTCCGCATCTGCACCGTGTGGTGCAGCAAATCCGTGAAGCGGGGATGCAGCCGGCGGTAACGATTAATCCGGCAACTCCCGTGTCCTTGCTGAAGGATATTATCAATGACGTGTATATGGTGCTGATAATGAGTGTGAATCCGGGATTTGGCGGACAAAAGTTCATAGAGCATTCTCTTGACAAAGTACGCGAGTTGCGCGAATTGATCACGGTTACCGGTTCGCAGGCCTTGATAGAAGTGGACGGTGGCGTAAACTTGGAAACCGGTGCGCGTCTGGTAGAGGCTGGAGCAGATGTACTGGTGGCAGGCAATGCCGTTTTCTCGGCTCCCGACCCGAAAGAGGCTATCCGTGCATTAAGGAACCTGTAATCCGTCTTCTGGATTGATAATTGACAGCTGGCAACGGTATCCTTTCCTTCGACTGTTGATGCCGTTGGTAGTTGGTATTTTGTGCGGGGATGCGTTTCCGCACATGTTCTCTGCGTGGGAATATGTGGCAGGCTTTCTGCTTTTTATCTTTATTATAGGTAGATATAAGCATACCGGATGGGTGTATGGAGCGGCGATATACCTTTTCTTGGGTAGTACGGGGTTCTGCTTGATGAGTTGGCAGCAGGGAAAGACGGTATTTCCCTTTTCGGGCAAAACTGCTGTTTATAGGGTTTCTATCCGCGAGCATCCGGAAGAGAGGGAACGCAGCATATTGTGCAGGGTTGCCCTGTTGGGAGAGGTAGAGCAGGATACTGCCACGGATTGTCTCCGGAATCATCTTTTTCTGGCTTATCTGCCTAAAGATTCTGCTACGGCCACTTTGCGCCGTGGTGATGAGTTGCTGATATCCGCCCGGCTTGCTCCTCCGGCGAACAATGGTAATCCCGACGAGTTTGACTATGCCCGCCACCTGAGGCGGAAAGGTTATAGCGGCACGACCTACGTGGCTGGCGGACATTGGCGGAAGACGGGGCATGATGCTTCCCGCACTGTCAGCCAGGTGGCACTGGATTATAGGGAGAAAGTGGTTGGCTTATACCGGAGCTTGGGTTTTGAAGCAGATGAGTTGGCGGTGATTTCTGCGTTGACGGTAGGTGATAAAGAAGAACTGAGCGATGACATTGTGGAGACCTACTCCGTCTCGGGAGCCAGCCATGTACTGGCGCTTTCGGGATTGCATGTAGGGTTTCTGTATGCTTTGCTCTTGTTTGTGCTTCGTCCCTTGTGGAGGCGATGGCAGCGGTTGAAACCTTTGTTGCTTTTGTGTCTTGTCCTTTTCCTGGCGAGTTTTGCTTTTTTCACGGGACTGTCCTCTTCGGTGGTGCGGTCGGTCGTCATGTTCTCTTTGTTGGCGTTTGCCGGTTTGCAGCCGGAAAAGCCGCTGACGCTGAACACGGTGGCGGCAACTGCTTTTCTGATGCTGCTGTGTAAGCCGGTCTGGTTGTTTGATGTCGGTTTTCAGCTGTCATTCTCAGCGGTTGTGGCTATTGTACTTGTACAACCTAAGTTATATGCCCTTTGGAAGGTTGACAATCGTTTCCTGCGGTATTTGTGGGGGCTTATGACGGTGTCTGTGGCGGCTCAGCTGGGTACGGCTCCTTTGGTCATTTTCTATTTTTCCCGTTTTTCCACTCATTTCCTGCTGACTAATCTTTGGGTCATTCCCATGGTGTCGCTCGTTCTGTATTCGGCGGTATTTCTGTTGATGCTTACGCCGCTGCCTTTGGTGCAACATCTGTTTGCAAGGATAGTAGAGGCATTGGTACATGTCCAGAATGAAGTGCTCCGCTGTATAGAGCATCTTCCCGGCGCTGCTGTCGATGGCATCTGGCTGGATATATGGGGTGTTCTGCTCGTCTATCTGTTCTTGGGGACGGCATATTATGGCTTTCTACGTTTTACGGTGCGTAACGTCTGTTTTTCGTTGCTGGCGTTGTTGGCAGTGGCCTCCTGGAATTCTTTCTCCATGATGTCCAATGCTCCCCGGCAGGGGATTGCTTTTTATAGCGTGAGAGGCTGTCCCGTTGTTCATTGCATGTCGGATAACCGTCGTTCTTGGTTGGCATGTACCGACAGCTTGCCGGATATGTCGCACCTCTGCCGTGCCCTTTCTCCGCATTGGAACCGCCTGCATCTGGAGGCTCCCCGACTGATTGCCGGAGATTATACCACTCCCGGCTTGTCTATGCGCAACCAGATTGTCTCTTATGCCGGTAAGCGTATCTGCCTGCTTTCCGATGATCGTTGGCGGAATAAGAAGTCTTCCCGTCTCCTTTCGGTTGATTATCTGTATGTCTCCAAAGGCTATCAAGGCGGGGTAGAGGAACTTACTTCGCTCTTTTCCATAGGAATGGTGGTGATTGACGCTTCTCTTTCAGACTATTATCAGAATAAGATTGCCAATGATTGCGTCCGCCTGGGTATCGCTTATCTCCTTCTTTCTCAAAAAGGTTCTTACTGTATATTGTTATAAATCATAAACTTTTCGTACTTTTGCCCCTTCAATTTGTTGTAGATGTAAAACGAATAGTAAATAAAGATATATGTTGACTAAAGTAATAGAACAATCCAAGATAGATCATTTTACCAAATGGTTTGACCGTGCGGACAAGATAGTAATCGTTTCACATGTGAGTCCCGACGGGGATGCCATCGGTTCTTCTCTGGGCCTGTGGCATTTTTTCAGTTCGCAAGGAAAGACAGCGAATGTCATTGTGCCGAACGCTTTCCCCGACTTCTTGAAATGGATGCCCGGGAGCAAGGACGTCCTTTTGTACGACCGCTACAAGGAGTTTGCCGACAAGCTGATTGCTGAAGCAGACGTGATTTGCTGTCTGGACTTTAATGCCATCCACCGTATAGATGCCATGGGTGACGCCGTTCTTGCATCTCCGGCAAGAAAAATATTGATAGACCATCATCTCCATCCGGAGGATTTCTGCAGGATTGTCATTTCCCACCCGGAGATATCTTCCACTTCGGAACTGGTTTTCCGTCTGATTTGCCGTATGGGCTATTTCAGTGACATTTCAAGGGAAGGAGCAGAGTGCATCTATACGGGTATGATGACGGATACCGGCGGGTTTACCTACAACTCCAACAACCGTGAGATCTATTTCATTATCAGCGAGCTGTTGTCGAAAGGTATCGACAAGGACGAGATTTACCGCAGGGTGTTCAATACTTATTCAGAAAGCCGTCTGCGCCTGATGGGATATGTCTTGTCGCAAATGAAGGTCTATCCGGACTATCATGCAGCCTTAATCTCTTTGACTAAAGCCGAACAAAGCCGGTTCGACTATATACGGGGAGATAGTGAAGGCTTTGTGAACATTCCTTTAAGCATCAAAGGGGTGATTTTCTCCTGCTTCCTGCGTGAAGACACGGAGAAGCCGATGATAAAGATTTCCTTACGTTCGGTCGGCACTTTTCCCTGTAACCGGCTGGCTGCCGAATTCTTTGGCGGCGGCGGCCATCTGAATGCTTCCGGCGGCGAATTTTACGGAACGATGGATGAGGCCCGCAAGGTCTTTGAGCAGGCTTTGGAGAAATACAGGCCGTTGCTTTTGGGGAAAGGGTAAAAAAGTTCCGGTAAGAAAGGGAAAACTGAAATATTTCATATATTTGCCATTAGTTCGTAAAAACTGAAACAAATAAAGAATCTGATTATGAAGAATATTGTGAAGATGGCAGTTGGTATCATTGCACTCTGTTTTTCTCCTTTCTGTATGGCGCAACAATCGGATTGCGCGGTGAATTCTGTGCTTCTTCAGGAAAATGAAGTCCCGGTATTTATAACCATAGGACAGTCGAATGCCGATGGTTCGGCTTTTGCCGATGCCGGAGAAGACCGGAGGTTGGCTGCCTGGTATGACAATCCGGACACCAATCCCGGACTGATGAAGATATGGTATCGCAGTTGCCATATCGTGAACCAAACCGATGGTGCCCGCTGGGTTTTCGATGGGACTACCGAAGACGTGGCTCCCGGCTGGCTTGATCTTTATTATAAGAACGATAACCTGAATGGCAAAACCATGATGAACATGATTCATGGCTATGGTACGTGGAGTGCCGGTGCGGCTGGTCGCCGGGGTATGGAGGGTGAGTTCGGCATGCACTTTCAGCAAGCTTTTCCGGACATGGAGCTATACATTATTAAATTAGGATGTTCCGGTTCACGGATTGAAACTTGGGCTTCTTCTTCCGACAGCCATAACTGGGACTATTTCTATGAAAATCTTTATAAACCAGCCATTAATGATTTGTTGGACAGAGGCAAAAAACCGCGTTTGGCCGGAATCTGGTGGATGCAAGGCGAAGGTAACGGGATAGATTCCAAAGAACATTACTTGCCTTTGCTGAAATCGCTCATCGAGAAATGTCGCACCCGGCTTGGATTTCCGGACGCTCATGTTTATATCGGTCACATCGTGAAACCGGGTGAGAGTGTGAGCAATCCCAAAGCTTCGGTACAATATGGGCAAGGGGTGCGCGATGCGCAAGATGCTGTCGTCAACCCGAAGGATGAAAACTTCATTCCGAATGTGTCTGTCATAGATGCCCGAGAAAGTCCTTTCGACAAAGACAATCTGCACTGGGGGCATGTCGGCATCAATAATATTGGCAGAAAGATTGCGACCGAAGTCATTTCGGCCGGTCACCGTGGAGATTGGGCAACTTTCTGCCCGTCAGCATTCAAACGTTTTGCTGCGCGCCAGCATACATGCACCGATGACCCCAGCTTTGCTTTTTAGTTTGGAAAGGGCAATGGTGGAATCCTGATTTACCAAATTGAGTGAATATTTGCGAATGGCGCTCTTTATGGGCTGTAATATGTAATCCTCCGTTTGGGAAATCGTCCCTCCGATGATGACCAATTCCGGATTGAACAGGTTTATCAGCCCTGCTATTTGTTTACCCAATTTCTGGCCGATTTCCTCTATAATCTCAATACATAAGAGGTCTTCTTTGTTGATGGCATCTATTATTTCGTCCAGTGTCAGCGGTTTTTCTGTATCTTGCGTTCTATGGGATAGTATGGACTGTTCGCCATGGGCGATGCGCTCCAGAAGAATACGGTGCAGTGCCGAGCCGGAAGTTTCCGTTTCAAGGCAACCCTTTTTCCCGCAATGGCATATTATTTCGTTGTTGTATGCAGGCATGTGTCCTAATTCACCGGAAAAACCGGATTTTCCGGCATAGATTTCACCGTTGATGATGATGCCCACTCCCAGTCCCCAACTCATGTTGATGAAAAGTATGTTCTTTTTTCCTTCAACGTTTCCTTGCAGGAATTCACCGTAGGTCATAGCTCTTGTGTCATTGTCAATAGTAACCGTGCAACCTAGTTTTTCAGCCATGACTTCCGTAAGGGGACGTTCTTCAAAGTTGAACCAGCTGTAGCTGTAGCCCGATTCAGGGTTCACTCTTCCGGAAATGTTGATATTGACATTGAGTATTCTCTCTTTTTTGATATTTACTCTTTTGATGAATCTGGTTATCAGCTGGCATAGTCCGTCCAGGCTGTCCGGAGTGTTTTTACAGTGATAAGGGATGCTCATCTTTAAGTCCACCATATCTCCCTTGAAGTTCATCAGCCCTATATTGATGGTAAATTGCTTGATATCCACCCCGATGAAATAGCCAGATTCGGCATCCAGTCCGTACAAGCTGGGGCGACGTCCGCTATTGGTGCCTTGTTTGCCATATTCGTGTATGTAGCCTTCTTCGCACATCTCATTGATAAATTTCGTGACGGTAGGGACACTTAAATTTAGTTCTTTGGATAGGCTGGTAATGGTCGATGGGCCATTATATATGTAATAAGTGATAATCTTCTTTTTGACTAAGGCATTTTTAGTCCCTGCTTTTATTTCTTCTAACAAAATTGGTTTCATGTCAATTTAGAGATGTTATTGGCTATTAATTTGTTACAAAAATAAGGAATGTCTTTGATATACTTCTCTTTTGGCTTGTGAATTTATGTTATAATACACTATTACACATTATCAAATGATTATTAGTCGTATGTGTGGAAGCTATTATAAAAATGCTGCTTTTATTAGTTAAATATTTTATTAAATGCGATGTGGTTTGTAAATTTGGTTTATATTTGCATCCAAATACTAATCTTAAATAAAATATAGAAAATGGAAAAGATTATTGGATTAATCAATGCGCCGTTCACTCCGTTCTATGAAAATGGTGAAGTAAACTATGAACCGATTGAGGCGTATGCTCGGATGTTGGTGAAGAATGGACTGAAAGGTGTATTTATCAATGGTTCCTCTGGCGAAGGCTATATGCTTACTGATGAGGAGCGTATGAAATTGGCTGAACGATGGGTAGAAGTGGCTCCGGAAGGCTTTAAGGTAATCGTACATGTAGGTAGCTGTTGTGTGAAGTCTAGCCGTAAGCTTGCCGAGCATGCACAGAAGATTGGTGCATGGGGCATTGGAGCTATGGCACCTCCTTTCCCCAAAGTAGGTCGTGTAGAAGAGTTGGTGAAATATTGCGAAGAGATAGCTTGCGGTGCTCCCAATCTTCCTTTCTATTATTATCATATTCCGGCATTCAACGGTGCTTTCCTTTCGATGGTAGCATTTCTGGAAGCTGTAGATGGTCGTATTCCCAATTTTGCCGGAATAAAATACACCTTTGAGAGCATGTATGAATATAATCAATGCCGTCTGTACAAGAACGGTAAGTATGATATGCTGCATGGACAAGACGAAACGATTCTTCCTTGCCTTGCCATGGGGGGAGCACAAGGCGGTATTGGCGGTACTACCAATTATAATGGAGTAAACCTGGTTGGCATCATTGATGCATGGAAAGCGGGTGATTTGGAAAAAGCACGCCAACTGCAGAACTTCTCTCAGGAAGTCATTAACGTGATATGCCATTTCCGCGGCAATATCGTGGGTGGCAAGCGCATCATGAAACTGATAGGCTTGGATTTGGGTAAGAACCGTACTCCGTTCCAAAATATGACTGACGAAGAGGAATTGCGTATGAAAGCCGAGTTGGAAGCAATTCACTTTTTTGAACATTGCAATAAATTCTGATAATTATGGACTCGACAACACACTATTTGCAGATGTGGGCTGATTCCTATCGGCAAGATCTGATAGGTAATATTATGCCTTTTTGGTTGAAACATGGGTTAGACAGCAAACATGGTGGAGTTTATACGTGTATCAATCGGGATGGTTCGCTGATTGATACTACTAAGTCCGTTTGGTTTCAGGGGCGTTTCGGCTTTATTGCTGCTTTTGCATATAATAATGTCGAGAAGAATGCCGAATGGCTGGCGGCTTCCAAAAGTTGCATAGACTTTATCGAAAAATATTGTTTCGACGAAGATGGTCGTATGTATTTTGAAGTGAAGGAAGACGGCACTCCGCTTCGCAAGCGACGTTATGTCTTTTCCGAATGCTTTGCTGCCATAGCTATGTCGGAATATGCCATAGCATCCGGTGATTGCAGCTATGCAGAAAAAGCACTTGCTCTTTTCAAGCGCATACGGCATTTTGTTGCCACCCCGGGCATCTTGGAACCGAAGTACCTGAAAGCGCTGGAGGCACAGGGGCATTCCATTACGATGATTCTCATCAATACGGCTTCGCGCATTCGTGCTGCTATTGATGATCCGGTGTTGAGCAGCCAGATAGATGATTCTATAATGCTATTAAGCAAGTATTTCATTCACCCCGAATTCAAAGCTTTGCTCGAAATGGTAGGGCCGAATGGAGAGTTTATCGATACATGCAACGGTCGTGCCATCAATCCGGGACATTGTATCGAGACTTCTTGGTTCCTTCTGGAAGAAGCAAAATACCGCAACTGGGACAAAAAGTTAGTGGAGCTTGCCGTCACTATACTTGACTGGTCGTGGGAGTGGGGATGGGATAAGGAATTTGGCGGAATCATTAACTTCCGCGATTGCCGAAACCTGCCCTGCCAGGATTATTCGCAGGACATGAAATTCTGGTGGCCGCAGACCGAAGCCATCATTGCCACCCTTTATGCTTATCAGGCTACTGCAGACGAAAAGTATCTGGAGATGCACAAGCAAATCAGTGACTGGACGTATGCCTGCTTCCCCGACAAGGAGTACGGTGAATGGTATGGTTATCTTCATCGTGACGGTACTGTGGCACAGCCTGCTAAAGGAAATATATTCAAAGGCCCTTTCCATATCCCCCGTATGATGATAAAGGGTTGTATGTTGTGTAATGAATTACTTTCAAAATGATAAGACCTTAATTAAAATATAGTACAATGAAAAATTCAAAAAGCTATCCTTGGATAGTGGTAGCTCTTTTGTGGGTGGTGGCTCTGCTTAACTATATGGATCGGCAGATGCTTTCCACCATGCAGGAGGCTATGAAAGTAGATATTGTGGAATTGGGTAAGGCAGAAGCTTTCGGTGCATTGATGGCAGTGTTCTTGTGGATTTACGGATTTATGAGTCCGGTGGCAGGGATGGTGGCCGATCGCGTGAGCCGTAAATGGTTGGTAGTCGGCAGTCTGTTTGTCTGGTCGGCGGTTACCTGCATGATGGGTTATGCCGATTCTTTTCAGGAATTGTATTGGCTTCGTGCTTTTATGGGTATCAGCGAAGCGCTCTATATCCCTTCTGCTCTGTCGTTGATTGCCGATTGGCATCAGGATAAGTCCCGCTCTTTGGCTATCGGTATTCACATGACCGGTCTTTATGTAGGACAGGCCATTGGTGGTTTCGGTGCCACGGTGGCGGCTGCTTTTTCTTGGCATACGGCGTTTCATTGGTTCGGTATTATCGGAATAATCTATTCCTTTGTATTGTTGCTGTTCTTGCATGAGAATCCTGAACGTATAAAGATTGCCAAGCTGCAACCTGCTGTGAACGGAAAGAAGACTTCGTTGTTGGGCGGTTTGTCTGTAGTGTTATCTAATTGGGCATTTTGGGTCATATTGTTTTATTTTGCAGCTCCCAGTCTTCCGGGATGGGCTACCAAGAATTGGTTGCCTACTTTGTTTGCAGAGAGCCTGAATATACCAATGGCTGAAGCAGGACCTATTTCTACGATTACTATTGCCGTTTCTTCCTTTGTGGGAGTATTGGTTGGTGGTGTGATGTCCGACCGTTGGGTACAGAAGAATATCCGCGGACGTGTCTATACAGGTGCTATTGGCTTGGGAATGACTGTTCCTTCACTGTTGCTGCTCGGTATGGGGCACAGCTTTGTGAGTGTAGTAGGAGCCGGATTGCTGTTCGGTGTGGGTTATGGTATCTTTGATGCCAACAATATGCCTATACTTTGCCAGTTTGTTTCGGCTAAACACCGCGGAACGGCATACGGTATCATGAATATGACGGGTGTGTTTGCCGGTGCTGCCGTTACCCACTTGTTGGGACGCTGGACCGATGGTGGTAATTTGGGTATGGGATTTGCTATGTTGAGTGGAGTTGTATTGGTAGCATTGGCTCTTCAGCTCTATTTCTTACGCCCGAAAACTGATAATTTGGAATAATGGAATAACTGGTATGATTGTATCTAATTTGCAAAACAGTCAACGGGTGGAGTCCCTCCACCCGTTGTTCAAGACTCTTTTCGATTATGTCAAGTCGCACGACTTGTTGCATGCCGAATTAGGTCGCATCGAGATAAAAGGGGATGATTTGTTCATTAACAATGTGAATCCGGAAGGTGTAGCAGCCGAGAAGCAGGTGCTTGAGTTGCATCGTGCTTATATTGATGTGCATATCTTGCTCGAGGGCAAGGAGAGAATAGGCTGGAAAGCTATCGAGGATTTGGAAACCGAGACCAAACCTTACGAGGAAGAGGGAGATTGTGCACTCTATTCGGATGTACCAACCACTTTCGTTGATTTGCTTCCTGGGCAGTTTGCGATTGTCTATCCTGAGGATCCCCATGCTCCGGTTATCGGTGAGGGAAAGATACGTAAGCTGATTGCTAAAGTAAAGCTTTGATGTTTTTTTGTTTCATAACAAGGCAGGCTGTTTTCATAAAAAATGGGATAGCCTGCCTTGTTGCATATTTGCTTGATGTGCCATTACCAGGCATACTACAGGTAATTCTATAACATCCGTTCTTTCAAAAGAGCTTCGGCTATTTTTTTATACCCTTTTTCATTCGGATGCAGTCCGTCGCCAAACAAAGATTCATCTATTCGTCCGTCTCTCTTAGTAAGGAAAGGGGTAAGGTCTATATAAATAGCATTACTTTTTACCAATTCTTGCTGCAATTCGGTATTGATGTGGGCAATTCGTTGCTCTTGCCCTTTTCTTGGCAGGATTCCAATCACATGCAGCTTGGCAGAGGGTTGTCTTTCACGTATGGCTTTTGCGGTGAATACAATTCCTTCTATGATTTCGTGGTCTGTATTGAACTGCAAGTTATTGGTTCCTATCAGCATGAAAATATTTTTTGCCTCGTAGCCATCCAACTCTCCATGATAGATACGCCAAAGCACGTTCTCAATCTTGTCCCAACCGAAGCCCAGGTTATGCACCTTCGTTCCTTTGAACAGACGACTCCAAGCATGTTTGCCCCGTTGCTGGTGGGCAAGCGGTTCGCCTGCCCAATAATGGACTATCGAATTGCCGATAATGACTGCTTCTGGAGAATCAGTACGGTTTAATTTCAAAATCTGTTCGTGCCTTGCCTGCCAGTCATAAGGGTCTCTTTGCTGTTTACAAGGAATGCAGGTCGATTCTGTTCCTGTTTCTTCTTTCAAAATTTCACGGATTTTCTTTACATAGCTATCAGCGTATTGTTGCATACCCAGGTCACTGGGATGTACCCCTTCGACCATGGCATCCATTGACAGGCCGATTTCTTCCTTTGTCAGGTAGTAGATGTCGGGTTCTTGCTGCATCAGCGTGTTGTATGCTTTCCGTAGTTGGCGATTTGACGCTTTGTAGGATGCTTCTGCGCGGTCTGATGTATATTCATTCATGTAGCCGCTGTGTTCTACTAACAAAACAGGGGCTTGGTTACGGGTACGAAGTGTTTTTATTCCTGTCAGGATGCGTTCTGCGATAACAGCAGTATCAGCGGGAGAAATCATGTTAGGCATACAGTCTATGATGTAGAGCTTTGCATCCGTTTCTGCCAATAGCTCGAAGAGTTCTTTCTCGAGTTTGCCACTTCCAGAAAAGCCTAAATTGACAACTGGATGTTCCATGGTTCTGTTTATGATGTTTATCCAAGCCATGCCTGGGCGCGAGGCACAAGCGCCTTGGGCGATGGATGTGCCGTATACTACTAAAGGCTTCTCTTCAGAGACGGGAATGAAACTGATGGAAGCGTTGTCTTTTACTCCGATTTCAAGAAAAGAAACCGAATTGTAAAGAGGTAGAAATAATGTATATTCGTAGCCCTTGTTCGAAGCGTCTTCGTAAGTAAGTCCGTCATAGGTATAAACGAGGGTGTCGCCCAAAGAGTATTTGGCGGCACACCAGCGGCTTCTACCGTTTCTGTCTGTGGCATAAAGGTCAACGCCCGAAACGCCTGTAGCAGGCATGTGGGCCATACTTCGTCCTCCAGTTACCGTGTATTTTATTTTTATTTCCGGTGAATTGCTGTAAAAAGCTATGGATAGACCGGCACTCTGTTGGGACAAGTTCCAGACCGCTTTGTTTACCAAGTTTTTCGCTTTCAGGGGTAGACGGGCGTAAGTTCCTTGTTGCTCATTATGCCATGCTCTGCCACGAATGACCGGAAAGGGCTGATCTAGAGGATTGCTCCATTTAATTTGAGCCTGTGTATGCAAAGTGCCTATAAGGAGAAGCAACAATAGGGCATATCTTTTTTTCATGGTCATATCGATTGAGTGTTTTATTTAGAAACTGTTTTGATTTTCTTTTTTCAAATTTCCTCAGAAGAAAGAGAAAACTGAAGGGAAATTAAAACAGTTTCTTATTCGTTAATTTCTTTTCAGGCGAATAAATGAGTTCTTCTACGGCTTTCTCTCCGTCGGGAGTTACGAATACCGCTGTAAACATCCATTTCACCAGTCGCACTTCGGGGGTAGTGAATTTTCCGACAGGTAGTTTCAACAGTACCTTGTTCCAGCCTTTCTGTAAGTGCACGGGGATGGGTGGACGCGATACACAATTTTCATTGCCCAGCACCGTTTCATTACTTTTCTTCCGGTGGGTAGCTGTCCAGACAGGAGGAGCAATCTCCTCACCGTTTATCCAGATACGGCTTTCCCGGTAGTCCCATTTGCCTGCGGGAGGCGGCAAATCCGGTTCCGAACGCGAGTAGTTCTGTGTCTCAGCCCATAATCCTACTTGCTGCTTGTGCGGAGAGTAAACCCAAGTATAAGCGTATGCGGTATGGTTTTCCTGCGGGTTCTTATAGAAAGTCGGAACCAATGATCCCCACACATGGCGTAGGTAGATGCCGGCACCGGTGGCTGGATGTACGCCATACGTCTTGCCTTCGTACTGATAGGCATCTTTCCACTCTTCCTGTTCGGGTGGGAAGGAACGAGTCAAATCGCCTTCGTTTGGAAAAGCGTCGGTAATGTTCCATTTTACGTTCGTCTGTCTGACGTAGGCGAAGGGTTCGCTTTGAAAAGTGTATTCCTTGTGCCACAACATCCTGCGTTCAAAATCGGCAAATGCCTTGAATTCTTCCGAGTCTTCTTGAGGAAGGATGGTACCATGCTTGTCGAAATATTCTGTGCCTCCTCCGCGCCACGCTCGTTCGGCCATCGCTAGCATGTTGGGGTAGAAATTGTTTTCCAGTATCACATTCTGCTCGTCGGCCACATAACGGTCGTTCCAGATGGCGAGGATGGCACCGGCCACATCATGGCTTCCCTGCTCTTCGTTGTAGATGCGGCTGTTGTAGAGGGCTACGACATCTCCGAAAGTATCGAAATGGTTCAGGTAATGGAAGCGGGAATCGATGGCAGGAATGCCTTTCTGTGCCTTGCCCCGGTAGCTCCACAGATGGGTCATGTCTATGTCGCCCGGCTGATACTTCCATCCCGGATTCCAGGAAATTACTTTTTTTCCTTTAGAGCGAACATAAGATACCATTTCGGGTACAAAGTGAGGATTGGTGAATCGAACTTCATCCGTCCCGATATGCAGATAAGGAACATCGAACGTTTCACAGACTTCATCTATCAGCAGTTTCAGTATCTTCATGCCTTCGGGGCTTTGCATGTCGTGGCGGAAGGTGCGTACAAAAGCTTCGCTATGTCCCGGCATGTCGATTTCCGGAAGCAGTAACACTTGATGTGCTTTACAGAAATCTACCAATTCCCGTGCTTCTTCCAAGGTATAATATTGTCCCGGCATGCGGGTGGTGTTTACACTGTCATTCAGCATCGGAAATATTCTGCTTTGCAGACGCCAGGACTGGTTTTCCGTCAGGTGCCAGTGGAATACGTTGATTTTGAACTTCGACAGAAGGGCAATCTCCTTCTTCAATTCCTGCATGGACATGTATCGCCGTCCTACGTCGTGTAAAAAGCCCCGGATGCGGAAAGAGGGCCAGTCGGTAATGGTGCATCCTTCAAAACTAAGTCCTTTTTTCCTTGAATGTTGCAGTTGCGCAAGCGTCTGCATGGCCCAATATACCCCCCGTTCTGTCACTGCCTCTACGGTAATTTTGTTTGGAGCCACTATCAGTCGGTATGCCTCTTCTTGATTCAAGGCGGCATTTTCAATTGCTGCAACTAGTTTCACTTCGATGAGCGTGTTTGCTTGCTCTTTGACTTTGCCACCACGTTCTTTGACGAAGGCTTCCCATTCGTTTTGAAGTACAGGGCTCGAAATTCTCACTATGTTTGCATTGAATTCTTTTCCGGAAGGTACAAATTTCTGAGGATAGGGCAGCAGGTGGCTGCTGTCTGCTTGCATAGCAAGAGAAAATATCAGGCAATATAATAGGCTGAGTAGAAAAGGAAATACATTTTTCATGGCATAAATAGATGTTTTTTGTATAATAAATGGGTGAACTTCAATATACTCTTTAGGTAAATTGATACAACAAAGATAGGACTTTTTCTTAATATTCTGTACAATTTTTCAAATTTATGGATATAAAGCTACGTCTCCATATAAAACACAATAGCCCGGGTGTTTAGTCCCGGGCATAAAGTGATTGATATATATATAAATAAGGCTAGTATCGTCAATCTTCGATATTCTCTGCTTGATTATATCCCCAGGTCTGTTTGATTTCTGGATCGGCTGTCATGACACCAATATTAATAGGCCACAGTAACTTATATTCTTCCGTGTTACTTAACACTGCAGCAGCCTCTTCTCCGGGCTCCAGATAAGCCACGGCAACTGAGAATGCCAAAGGCTTCTTGGCAGCATCGTGCATACGTACCAAGTCGAACCAACGTGTACCTTCACCGGCAAACTCCTTGTCGCGTTCTTTCAAAATAGCCAATTCATTTTCGGCATAGGTGCCGTCTGTGTAGGTCACGTCCTCCGTATAGTTCTCACCATAGGCGCGTTTGCGCACCTCGTTGATGTAAGAAGCACACGGTTTGCCAAGACCGTTTTCCACTTCGGCCATCATCAGCAGTACATCTGCATATCTCATCATAACAATGTCATTGTCGAAATAGCGGATGCCATCGGCTACGTGACCCACCAATTTCAGCATGCTTGAACCGTGTTTTGTCAGTTCCTTGTTCTGATAGTATTCCAGGAAAGTAGCGGCACGGCGGCTGTCAGTCTGGTCGAACGACTTGATGAAAGCAGATTTCCACTCATATCTTACGATACCGGCAGTGTTCAACTGAAGTACGTCCTGCATGACGGTACCATCGGGATTATAGTAAGAACCCACTACGATAGACGGAGTATATAAAAAGCTGCTTCCCCAGTGAGTCGTTTCACCACGGTCGAAATACATGGATAAAATAGACTCTGTGTTATTGGCTTTTTTGCCATAATCGAAGATATCGGCATAGTTCTTCATCAAGGAAAACTTGTTGCTGCCGATGATTTCGTTCAAAGCTTTTTGGGCTATCTCCAAATCCGATGTTCCGGTAGCTGTATGAGGTTTTTCGTCATCATTGGTAGTCACCTTTGCCGACCACAGATAAATCTGCGCTTTCAGGAACAAAGTGGCGTACTTCGACCAATAATATTTGTCGAAAGAAGTTGTTGATCCGAAAGCAGTTTCAGAATCGTTGATGTCTTTCTTGATAAACGCAAGCACATCTTCAGCCGAAGAGCGTTTCATGTACAAACTTACAGCGTCAATCTTTCCATCTAATATCTTGATATCTTTTTCCAAGGGCACGGCACCATACGTTCTGTACAGCATGAAGTAATAGTAGGCGCGCATACCATAAGCTTGTCCCAAGAAAGTATTGCGTGCCGATTCACTCAGGAACGCGCACTCGTCTCTCACTTGCTCGATGAAGTGGTTCACTTGCAGAATATTTTCATAATAATTGTTCCAATTGCTTATACCTGTGCTGGTGGTACGCAAGTCGTTGCGGATGATGGAAGATGAATTCAAAGATGTATTGATGGAAGAAGTTCCTTCACGCATGGTTCCGCCTCTCAATTCACCCAACACCAACGGTGAAGAATAATCATCTCTAAGGTAAGCATGCAGGCCGTTCATGTAGGTGCTTACTTGTTCTGGATTTTTCCAATAATTGCCGGCAGCCGCATAGTCTTCCGGACTCAAGTCTAAGGTATCGCAACTGTACATGCCGAATAATAATGCACCGGCGATGCCGTATATAAATTTCTTCATAATTCTGTTGTTTTTTAATAGTTTAGAATGTTACATTTACGCCAAACACGAGATTTGTTGGCAACGGGTATCCTCCCCAGCCGTTTGCACCATATTCAGGAGATGCCACATATTTGGCTCCGGTGATGTATCCTAAATTCTGGGCAGTGATGTTCAAATCTACTCTTTCCATTTTCACTTTCTGTATCCAGGATTTCGGCAGGCTGTAGCTCAGGCTGAGTTCCCGGATAGACAGGTAGCTTGCGTTATCAACGAACAGGCTGTTGTTGTCGCGGGCATAGTTGCGTTTTCCATTTTGATCGGCAAATACATACGTAGGATATCTGGCACCCTTGTTGTCTTCAGACCATGTGTTGCTCACCAGGTCGATGGTATTGTAAGTACCTTGCATGTTACCCATAATCCACGGGGTCTTCGAGTCGAATATCTTATGACCCAACGCGAAGTCGAATCGTGCGGTAAAGGTCAGTCCTTTCCAAGACACGTTGGTGTGAATACCACCGGTCCAGTGAGGAACGGTATTGCCCAGTTTCACCTTGTCATAATTGTCTATCACACCGTCTCCGTTTACGTCTTTCCACTTCACGTCGCCCGGTTGGATAGGTAGGCCGTTCGCTTTTTCGGCATCGCTCAGCTTTGCCCATGCTTCGGGACCGTAGAGAGTCTTGTTGCTTGAACCGTTGTTACCGGTAGAGATGTCTTTCAAGTTACCTGGTATATCATCGTAGCTTTGGTAAATGCCTTCTGCCTTGAAACCATAAATGGCACCCGGTTCCTGTCCTTCCTGATAGCCACCTACCCATATTTTTTCCCATGAGCCGTTTGCCGATTTCTTTCCCGTGTATACTTCAAAGGCATTCTGCATGTTTCTGTCCAGACCGTTGTTGGGCAAGGAGATGACCTTGTTTTTGTTATAGGCGATGTTGGCGCCAATGTTCCATTTCCAATCTTTCGTTTCGAACACTTTGGCATTGAGCTCGATTTCGACACCAATGTTCTGGATTTCGCCATTGTTGGTCAGGTAGCTACTGATACCCGAGTGCGAAGGCAACGTGATGTAAGCCAGCTTGTCTTTCGTGCGGCGGTTGTAGAACGTGACATTTGCGTTGTAGCGGTTGTTCAGGAAACTGAGGTCTGCACCTACTTCGAAGGTATAAGATTTTTCCCAGGTTAGGTTTGGGTTCGGCAGCCCGGTCAGGCTGTTAGTACCTCCACCGTTGTATTTGCCGACACTTCCATAAGAACCCTGCACGGTATAATCACCGATATATTTGGTATCCACGTTACCGTTTGATCCGTAGCTTGCACGGATTTTAGCGAAGGAGATGATGTCCCGCAACCCCTCCATAAAGTTTTCTTTACCGATAATCCAACCGGCGGAAATACCTGGGAAGACACCCCAGCGGGCATCCTTGTTCAGACGGGAGTAACCGTCGCGGCGGAGTACGGCAGATATAAGATATTTTTCATTGAAAGAATAGTCCACTTTGCCGAAGAACGACATGATGCGGTTCTCGTAGTGCCATGAATCCATGTAGCGTCTTTCGGGATCTGTCAGGTTCAAATCCTGAAAATCGCCTGTAGGTGCTCCGTAACCGTATGCATTGAATCCCTTTTCCTGCGCGATGAAATACTCGAAACCGAGCATCGCATTGACATCGTGCTTTCTGAAGTTCCGGTTGTAGGTGGCGATGACGTTGTAAGTTTGGTTCAACTTCCGGTTGTAATCGTCATACGTATAGTGGTCTCTATTCCAATTGTTTACACCGGTCATATAGTCGGAGTTGAAGTATTCGTACTTGCGGTCCTCGTAGTACCAACTTCCGCTGAACTTCAAGTCCAAATCTTTCATCAAATGTGCCGTAAAGGCTTGTGTCATGGTGTATTTGTCGGTATTGTTGTCTCTGTGCAGGGCATCCTTGTAGGCCAGCACGTTGGCATCGCCCGTTCCGCGCACACCAATCAACCATTCGCCGTCCTCATTCTTGCCACGGAAGGTGGGAGGCAAAGAGAACACCCGGCTGAAATAGCTGGCTGCATCGGCATTGCCTACCAGACCGTCCCACGTGTTGTGCGAATAGTTCAATGAAGAATTGGAGGTCAGCCAAGATTTGATTTTGTAGTCCGCATTGAAGGTGAAGGTGAAACGCTTGTACCAGTTGTTGGTAGCATTGCCTTCCGAATTGTTGAAACCTATCGAGGCATAGTACGTACCTTTCTCGTTACCTCCTGTGAAATCAACCGTGTAATCTTGGCTGAATGCCGGAGAGTTGACATTTGTGTCTTCCAGCATGAATTCCTTGAAGATAAGTTTGTCGCCATACACAGGGTCTATCATGGTTTTCCAACCCTTGTTGAGCAAGAATGCTAGGTCGTCACTGTATTTCATGACACTCCAGTTGGCATTGCTTACTTTGTTGCCATCGGCTACAGTGCCGTCAGCATTGAAATAGATGTTACCCGTACCGTAAGGCTGCGCACCGCTCAAACTGCTCAGATTGGTCCAGCCAGTCCACGAACCGTCTGACTTCTTATATATCTGGGAGGCATTCTGATATGACTTACGCATCCAATAGATGTACTCTTCTGCACCTAAAAAGTTGTAGTTGTTGTTGAAGTAATTCAAACCGAATTTAGCTTTCACACCGATGTTGCTCACACCGTCCTTACCGCGTTTGGTGGTTACAAGAATCACACCATTAGCGGCACGGGCACCATAGATGGCGGTAGCACCTGCGTCTTTCATTACTTCCATGGACTCGATGTCAGAAGGGTTGATGTCACTCAACTCACGTTGCGCACCGTCAATGATGACCAAAGGAGAGCCCGAACCGTCCAGACTTGTACCACCACGCAGAATCAAGGTAGGTGTAGCACTCGGGTCACCGGAAGTCTGACGAACCTGCAAGCCCGATACTGCACCGGATAATGCTTGGGCAGGGTTGGAGTGGAGACCGCTTGCTAGCACTTCTTTATCTACTTTGGAAATTGAATTGGTAACCTTGGAACGGAGCGTTTTTCCACCATAGGCAGTAACAACAACCTCTTCCAGCATTTCTGCGTCTTCCTTCATCGTGATGTTCAATGGTTTTCCGTTCCAGGCTTGTTCTACCGTTTTGTAACCCACAAATGAAATTTGGATAATGTCGCCTTCTTTCACACCGGACAAAGAGAAATTACCATCGATGTCGGTAATCACACCATTGGTACTTCCTTTTACTACTACCGAGGCACCGATAACAGGACCGAATGCATCATTTACCACACCTTTGCAAACACTGCTCTGTTGTGTGTCATACACCCCTGCTACATCAGGGTTTGCAGCATAAACCGCTCCTGTTGAGCCTCCCAACAAAAGCAGCATCATGCTGACTGTTCTGAATTGTCTAAACATAATAATGTAATTTAAGGTTTATATATAAATAACCAGTTTGCAAATGACCTTATATCAAATATTCATATCATTAAAGTAAGCATAGTACTTCCAGTACTAACTAAAATCAACTTTACCACCAAGCTTTTCTTAGAGACAGAGTGAGAGGTTGATAATCTGGCAAATTATCAGTGTACTATAGGGTTAGCAAATTGTAGCGTCAATGTATTTGCGAAATATTCATTCAATAATTTAATAGGGAGCCGTCATTTTGTTAAAAACAGTACTTACATCATTATATTTAGAAAAGTTTGAGGATTGTTTTCTTTTTGATAATAAAGATAAGATTACCAAACTATTTACTTAAAAAAATATTAACCTCTATTGCAATAGTCTTTTTTGTATAACGAGCAAGTTATTTCCCTCTAAAAACAAAAAAGCATATGGTTAATAAAAAATATTTTTATTAACTAAGCGGTGTTATTAAAATTGTTATTATATTTGCGGCAGATATCAAATACTTCTTTAAATATATAGTTCTGGAAGTACTTAGGTTTAATATTAATAACTGAGTTAATAATGAATAGGTAAAACGGGTTATAGACCCTATTATGAACCTTAAATTGCATTATTATGTTTAGACAATTCAGAACAGTCAGCATGATGCTGCTTTTGTTGGGAGGCTCAACAGGAGCGGTTTATGCTGCAAACCCTGATGTAGCAGGGGTGTATGCCACGCGACAGAGCAGTGTTTGTAAAGGTACGGTCAACGATGCCCTTGGTCCTGTTATCGGTGCCTTGGTAGTAGTAAAAGGAAGTACCAATGGTGTGATTACCGACATTGATGGTAATTTCTCTTTGTTCTGTGTGAAAGAGGGCGACATTATCCAAATTTCATTTGTGGGTTACAAAACGGTAGAACAGGTTTGGAATGAAAAACTACTTAACATTAGTTTGCAGGAGGATTCTGAATTACTGGAGGAAGTGGTGGTAGTAGGTTATGGGGGCTCGCAAAAACGTGTTGCGTTGACAACTGCTATCTCGAAAATGGGCAACAAAGTGTTGGAAAATGCTGCTTTCAGTAATGCTGGACAATCTTTACAAGGTTCAGTTACTGGGCTTCGTGTAGTTGACACCAGTGGTCAGCCGGGTGAATCACCCAGTATTATTTCGATCTCACGTTAATCATATATTTTTCCTGTTGCTTTTTACCAAGGTCGATATATGCCAGAGAGTCTCTTTTGTTCCCGGAAATTTATGGCTTATAAATGTTTGATACCAGTGGTAGAAAAAAGGCTACCCCCTTTTGTGTGGAGAGTGTAGCCTTTTTCTTTATTGATGCGGAAAGGGATAAATATACTATTCTGTCCGGAACGTAGAAGCCGGTAATCCTGTTTCGTTCACCAGATTGGCGCGAGTAAACGGTTGCCAGCCGTAGCGCACGTAGCGTGGATTCTTGATGTTTTTATTATAGACTTTCAAGCGGTTTCCTTCTACTTCGGCAACGGCGGGCTCAAACAATCCGTCAATTTCTGCCACCTCAAAAGTGTGCAGAGGCTGACCGTCGGCGCTGTGCAATCCTTCACCATAGTCGAATGCCAGATATGCTGCACCATTACGGAACTCCACGTTGCGGAACATAGGTCCTGAGGGCACTACTTGCGTATGGTTGTAGGTGCGGTTCAATGCCCAGCGTCCCAGTCGGTCACCGATAGGCTTTTTGTTGCGCGGATGCACATCCAACGAATCTCCGAGATCGCTGGAAACAGCCATGCCTGTTGCAGGGATGGTATTCATCATTCTCCGCTGGCTATCGCGGAACCATGGCCATGAAGGGCGGTCTATGCTGGAAAGTTGTACATAGTAGAAAGGTAGTTGCTTGTCGTTCCAATTCTTGCGCCAACTATCTACAAGTAGATGGAACAGCTTTTCGTGTGTGGTGAAATTATGTGCGTTTGACTCTCCTTGGTACCAGATGACGCCTTTTATGGGGAAACTTTCCAAGGGGCGGATGCCTGCCTCATAGAGGTAGCAGGGTTCGTAGGGATGGCGTTGCTCTTTGTAGCTGGATTTTTTGATGTTCAATGCAGCGCGGCCACGTACCCAGTCCTGGATAAAATCATTGCCAGTCCATTGTTTCAGTATGGCAGGGAACCGGTATTCCAACGTGCTGCGTTCTATCCATGCTTCGGTGGGCGAACCTCCTACGGCATTGCAAATCAATCCGACCGGTACTTGCAGGCTGTCACGTAACATTTTCCCGAAGTAGAAGGCTATGGCAGAGAAGTCACGGGCTGTTTCTGGAGTGGCGTTTTCCCATTGGGCATGTTTGTAGTATTGCAGGTGGTTCAGTGAGTCGAGTACGGACACCGGCCATTCTACGGCGTATGTCAGCCATCGGCCTTTCATGTCGAATAGGCGTAGCTGGTCATCGGTTGCGGCAGGGACATCCTCTGCGGCAGTAGTGGTGGCTTTCAGCATGAATTCCATATTGGACTGTCCTGAGCAAAGCCATACTTCGCCTGCCAATACGTCCTTATATAATAAGGAGGTTTTTCCGTCTGTGATGCTCAAGGTGTGTGGCCCTCCGGCTGCTAGGGGAGCCAATGTCACCTGCCAGCATCCTTGGCTGTCGGTTTCGGTTGTTTTCTTCTGCCCGGCTATTTTTACTTTTATTTTACTATGGGCGTTTGCTTTTCCTTTGATTAACAAGGGACGGTCGCGTTGCAGAACCATTCCATTTGTATAAGTGATAGGCATTTGCAGACCTCCATAGTCGCCTGTAATGGCAGAATAGACGGTTTGTGCCAGAATCTTGGCACCTTCGGGGTTGGGATGGATGGCATCGGGTAAGAGGAAAGGATAGGGGTAGAGCGGTTGCTCGAAATCCATCAGTTGTACGTCGGCTACGCGAGCAACGGTTTCTATCGCCTGCTGGATTTCTCCGTGCCAGTCGCGTGTGCCGGATTCGAACCGTGGATGGCGGTCAGCAATGGGGGTCAGTTTGGCAATGATGATTTTGCAGCCTGGACGGACGGTGCGGAAACTATCAATCAGTGCTAGATAGTCGCGGATAAATTCATCTTGATAATGGGGCCAGTCACGAGGGTCGGTATCGTTGATGCCTAGATGAATTACTACAATGTCGCCGGCAAATTCCATCGCTTGTCGATACTCTTCTTGCTGCATATAGGGGCGATGTCCTTTGTTAAGCAGGGTAGCTCCTGATTTACCGAAGTTTCCTACCTGATAGGTATCACCCAACATTTGTTGTAATTGTGACGGGTAAGCTTGTGTTTCACGTTCGGGCAGTGTGTAGCCATACGTGATACTGTTTCCCACACATGCCACTTTGATACGTTTCTGGGCCGGAGCATACAAAGCGAGCAATGTAAACAAAGAATAGAGAATGATTTTTTTCATGGCATTTTCTTTAAGATTGATATTTCCTCAGCAAAGATAGGAAAATGTTGGATTAAAGTGGCGTTTTTATTATATACAAGAAGTAAATTAAAAAAATATATTAATTGACTGTGGCTTTTAAATATATAAATAGTATATTTGCGTAAAATCTTTTATCCGATAATATGAAAAGTAAACTATTGTACACTTTTATTGCTTGTTTTAGCTTATGGAATGCTCAGGCTAATGATACTTCCGAAGTATTGATGTTGAATCAGGGATGGATGTTTTCTCAGGCGGGCACCGATAAATGGAGGTCGGCCACTGTACCGGGAACTGTGCATCAAGATTTGCTGAATCACCAATTGCTTCCCGACCCTTTTTTCGGGACGAATGAGAAGAATATTCAGTGGGTGGAGAATGAGGACTGGGAATACAAGACTACGTTTACCGTGACGGAAGAACAGCTTTCGCGGGAAGCTGCCATGATGACTTTTGAAGGGCTTGATACGTATGCGGACGTTTATCTCAACGGTGCATTGTTGTTGAAGTCGGACAATATGTTTGTCGGTTATTCCGTTCCGGTGAAAGAGGTGCTCCGTCAGGGAGAAAACAAACTGCATGTCTTTTTCCGTTCACCTATCAAGGAGACATTGCCGCAATGGGCGTCGAACGGATTTGACTATCCGGCAGACAATGACCATTCAGATAAGAAGCTCAGTGTATTTACCCGAAAGGCTCCTTACAGCTACGGCTGGGACTGGGGAATCCGTATGGTAACCAGCGGCATTTGGCGTCCCGTCACGTTGTGTTTCTATGATGTGGCTACTATTGATGACTATCATGTGAAACAGCTTTCGCTGACCGACCGGCAGGCAGAGATTTCCAATGAGCTGGAGATAAACAGTATATCATCGGGAAAAGAGGAAGCCGAAATCATCGTGTCCTGTTCTTTGAAGGACGGACAGCCCCTTACCGTCAAACAGTCGGTAGTGCTGAATCCTGGCATCAACCATGTGAAAATTCCTGTAGAGATTAAGAATCCGGTGCGTTGGATGCCCAATGGCTGGGGAAAACCAGTGCTGTATGATTTTACGGCGCAAGTGGTCTGCCGGGGAAAGACGGTTGCTTCCGGACATCATCGTATCGGACTCCGTACGATTCGTCTGGTGAATGAAAAGGACGAACATGGTGAATCCTATTACTTTGAAGTGAATGGTATCCCCATGTTTGCCAAAGGTGCCAACTTTATTCCCAATGACATTCTATTGCCTAACATGACCGACGAGCGTTATGCTACCCTGTTCCGTGACATCAAAGAAGCCAATATGAATGTCATCCGTGTATGGGGAGGAGGCACTTACGAGGATAATCGCTTTTATGACCTTGCAGATGAAAACGGCATCTTGATATGGCAGGATTTCATGTTCGGATGCACCGTTTATCCGGCTGATCCGGTATTCTTGAAACGCGTTTCCGAGGAGGTGGATTACAATATCAAGCGTCTGCGCAATCATGCTTGCTTGGCTATGTGGTGCGGTAACAACGAAATATTGGAAGGATTGAAATATTGGGGATGGCAATCCCGTTATACTCCCGAGGTATATGAGGAGTTTTACCGCAACTATGACAAACTGTTCCGCGAACTGCTTCCTTCCAAAGTGAAGGAGTGGGATGAGGGACGCTCTTATGTTCATACTTCTCCTTATTTCTCCAATTGGGGACGCCCTGATTCCTGGAATATCGGTGACAGCCACAACTGGGGTATCTGGTACGGCAAGAAAACTTTTGAATCGTCTGATACGGAAATCGGACGTTTCCAGAGCGAGTTCGGTTTCGAGTCGTTCCCCGAAATGAAGACCATCGCCACTTTTGCTTCTCCCGAAGATTATGAGATAGAATCTGAAGTAATGACTGCCCATCAGAAGAGTTCGTTGGGCAATGACTTGATACGTACCTATATGGAACGTGATTTCATCGTTCCCGAAAAATTTGAGGATTTTGTTTATGTCGGTCTTGTATTGCAAGGGCAAGGGATGCGCTATTGCTTTGAAGCGCACCGTCGCAACCGCCCATACTGCATGGGAACGCTTTATTGGCAGCTGAATGATAGCTGGCCGGTCGTATCGTGGTCGGGCATTGATTATTATGGTAATTGGAAAGCATTGCATTACCAGGCGAAACGTGCGTTTGCTCCGTTGATAGTTAATCCTGTCCATGAGAACGGGCATCTGAATGTCTATCTGCTTTCTGATAAATTGGAAGATTCGGCAGGTATGACTTTAGAAATGCGGTTGATGGATTTCAACGGCAAGAAACTACAGCAGGAGTCGGTCAAAGTGGAGGCTCCTGCCAATAGCTCTGTGAAAGTATTTGGTAAGGATTTAGATGAATGGGCCGATGAAAAGCTGCGTAAGGAGTGCTATCTGCTCTTGTCTTTGAAGGATAAGCATGGAAAGGAAGTGGCGCGTGATGTTCACTATTTTGCGCCCACTAAAGAGTTGGATTTACCCCAAACAATGGTGAAAAGTAAGATAAAGGTCGTAGAGGACGGTGTGTGTGAAGTGACACTGTCTGCTTCAAAGTTGGCGAAGGACGTTTTTGTGCAAATACCTTATCAAGGTGCGCGTTTTACAGATAATTTCTTTGATTTATTGCCGGGAGAGACACACCGAATTATGATTACCTCTCCGGAAATAAAAAAAGGTATAAATCCGGAAATTCTTGTGAAGCATATACGGGAAACTTATTAATTTTTTAAAAATATCAAGATGAAAAACCTATTGAAGATGGCAACGGCGATTGCCATGACCGGATGGTTGTGTTCATGTTCCGGTGAGAAAACAGCAGCGAATTACCAAGTGATTCCTATCCCTCAGGAAATAGTGATGGCTGCCAATGGTGAGTTTGCATTGAATAACAATGTTAAAATTATTTATCCGGAAGGAAATGAGGCTATGCAGCGCAATGCTCAGTATTTGGCTGGCTATCTGAAAAAGGCTACTGGTAAGGTGTATCAGATTGAAACTGGTACTGAAGGTAAGGGGAATATCTTGCTTCAGGTGGTTTCGGATGTTGAAAAACCGGAAGCTTATCAGTTGAAAGTAAATGCGGAAGGAGTTGTGATTTCGGGTGCAAGCGAGGCGGGTGTCTTCTACGGTATTCAGACGTTGCGTAAGTCTATCCCCGTATTGGAAAACAGTACTCCTGTGCTGTCTTATGTGGAAATTAGTGATGCTCCCCGTTTCGATTATCGTGGTGCTCACTTTGACGTAAGCCGTCACTTCTTTACAGTGGAGGAGGTGAAAAGTTTCATTGATATGATGGCATTGCACAACATGAATCGTTTGCATTGGCACATCACTGATGACCAAGGCTGGCGTATTGAGATTAAAAAATATCCGTTGCTTACTGAAATCGGTTCTCAGCGAAAGGAAACCGTTATTGGCCATAATTCAGGTGAATATGACGGCAAGCCTTATGGAGGATTCTATACGCAGGAGGAGGCAAGGGAAATTGTGGCATACGCTGCCGAACGTTATATTACGGTAGTTCCTGAGATAGACCTTCCAGGACACATGCAGGCTGCATTGGCTGCCTATCCGCAACTGGGATGTATGGGTGGTCCGTATGACGTGTGGACTATCTGGGGAGTGTCTGATAACGTGCTTTGCGCAGGAAATGACAGTGTGCTGACTTTCATTGACGATGTTTTGGCAGAAATAATAGATATATTTCCCTCGGAATATATACACATCGGTGGTGATGAATGCCCGAAGGTGAAATGGAAATCTTGTTCCAAGTGCCAGGCGCGTATCAAAGCTCTGGGCATCAAGTCTGATGATAAGCATAGCAAGGAAGAGTATCTGCAAAGCTTTATCATTAATCATGGTGAAAAGTTTCTGAATGCGCATGGTCGCCAGATGATAGGTTGGGACGAAACATTGGAAGGTGGTCTGGCGCCGAATGCCACCGTGATGTCTTGGCGTGGCGAAGGTGGAGGTATCGAAGCTGCCAAGCAACATCATGATGTGATTATGACTCCGAACACTTATCTCTACTTTGATTATTATCAGACTAAGGATACAGAGAACGAGCCTATGGCCATTGGTGGTTACCTGCCGTTGGAACGCGTTTACAGCTATGAGCCGATGCCCCGTTCGCTCACTCAGGAAGAACAGAAATATATTGTAGGTGTTCAAGCCAATCATTGGACTGAATACATTCCTACATTCTCGCAGTTGCAATACATGGCATTGCCTCGCTGGGCAGCTCTCTGCGAAATACAGTGGAGCCAGGCTGACAAGAAGGATTACCAGAACTTCCTGACTCGTTTGCCGCAACTCATCAGTCTGTATCAGACCGAGGGTTACAACTATGCCAAGCATGTGTTCGACGTAACTGCCGATTTCCAGGCTAATGCGGAGACCGGTGTCGTAGAGGTACGTATGAAGACGATTGATGATGCTCCCATTCATTATACATTGGACGGGACGGAGCCCACTTCCGCTTCTCCGGTGGCCGATAGTGTGCTTTCCATCAAAGAAAACTGTATACTCCAGGCAGTAGCTGTACGCCCTTCGGGCAATAGTCGCATCTTTTCAGAGAAAGTGGTTTTCAGCAAATCTACTTGCAAATCCATCGTGGCTAACCAGCCGGTGAACAAACAATACGAGTTTAAAGGCGTATCTACTTTAACTGACGGATTGAAAGGTAATGGTAACTATAAGACCGGTCGTTGGATTGCTTTCTACCGCAATGATATGGATGTGACTATCGACTTGCAGCAGCCTACTGAAATATCCAGTGTGGCTTTCTCTACTTGTGTAGAGAAGGGTGATTGGGTGTTTGATGTGCGTGGCATTACTATTGAAGTATCTGATGATGGGGAGAATTTTACGAAAATCTTTTCCGAAGAGTATCCGGAGATGAAGGAGACAGATCGTAACGGATTGTATGAGCATAAACAGACTTTTGCGCCCGTAAAAACCCGTTATGTACACGTTTTGGGACTTTCAGAACGCTCTATTCCTGCTTGGCATGGTGGAAAGGGTAATTTCGGTTTCTTGTTTGTTGACGAGATTGTAATCGAGTAAAAGAAATAATGATAACAGAAAGATGAAATTAGTGGATAAATACTTGTGGGGAGTGGCTTTCGGGGCACTCCTTACAAGTTGTGGCACAAATGCCGTACAGAAGGATTATGCGGATTACGTCAATCCGTTTATAGGCACCGGAGGACATGGACACACGTTCCCCGGTGCTGTTGTTCCCAATGGAATGATACAACCGGGACCTGATACCCGTATTTACGGTTGGGATGCTTGTTCGGGCTATTATGATACGGATACTGTAATCAATGGCTTTTCACATCTTCATCTCAGTGGAACAGGGTGTGGCGATTATGGTGAGATTCTATTGATGCCCACTGTAGGCAAGCAGCAAACTGTCCTTTCTGAAGAGGTGGTCTCTTCAGATGTTTCTTTTGCCGCAACGGGCGGTTCTCCTGCCCAAACATTACCTTATGCTTCCCGGTTTTGTCATCAAAGTGAGGTGGCTGCTCCCGGTTACTATTCAGTGTTCTTGGAGACATACGGGGTGAAAGCGGAACTGACTTCCACTTCGAGGGTAGCATTGCATCGCTATACTTTTCCTGAAAGCAGTGAGGCGGGTTTTATTCTAGACCTGGATTATTCCCTGCAAGGGCAGTACAACCGTGCTCTCTCTCTGGAATTGGTGAATGATTCTACGTTGCGGGGGTATAAGAATACTAACAGTTGGGCATGGAGACACGATGTTTATTTTGAAGCGGTATTCTCGAAGCCTTTCACGTGCGATATTCTGACCGATTCTATTCTTCAGCCGGACGGAAAGCGTGTTTTGCCGGTGAAGAAGGCATTGCTCCATTTCGCCACAGACAAGGATGAACAGGTGCTGGTGAAGGTGGCACTTTCTTCGGTAGATGGGGAAGGAGCAAAGAAAAACTTGGCAGAGATTCCGGGATGGGACTTTGAGCGAGTGAAGGCTGATGCCCGTCGTGACTGGAACGAGTATTTGGGTAAGATAGATATTGAGGGGGGGAATGTTGACCAGAAGACCGTGTTCTATACGGCACTTTATCATACAGGTATTTCTCCAAGTCTGTTTACCGACATCGACGGACGGTATCGTGGTTTGGATCGTGAGATACATACTGCTGAGCCAGATAAGCCTATGTACACCATTTTCTCCCTGTGGGATACATTCCGTGCCCTGCATCCGTTGCTCACTATCATTGAGCCGGAGCAAAATACCCGTTTCATCAATGCTTTGTTGAAACAGTATCAGGATGGAGGTATCTTGCCGATGTGGGAACTGGCAGGTAACTATACCGGTACGATGATTGGTTACCATGCAGTGCCGGTTATTGTAGATGCGTATATGAAAGGCGACCGTGGCTTTGATGCTCGATTGGCTTTGGAAGCTTGTTTACGTAGTGCCGAGTACGATACGTTGGCACCCATCGCCACCACCGATTACCTGAAACATGCTGCTTTGATGCCTATTTCTAAATACTATAAGAATACATTGGGGTATGTGCCTTGCGACAAAGAGAATGAATCGGTGGCGAAAGGATTGGAATATGCGTACAACGACTGGTGCATCAGTCAGTTGGCAGAGGCCTTGGGCGATACGGCTACACAGCATCGTTATGCAGAATTCGGTCGTTCCTATCGTCATTATTTCGATTCGGGGGTGCGCTTCATGCGCGGAAAAGATTTGGAGGGAAAATGGCGTACTCCGTTCAATCCCCGTTCCAGTAATCATCGCGAAGATGACTATTGTGAAGGTACAGCTTGGCAATGGACATGGTTTGTGCCGCAAGATGTAGAAGGACTGGTAGAACTAATGGGGGGGCGTGAGGGCTTTATCGCCAAATTGGATTCCTTGTTCACTGCCGACTCGACTTTGGAAGGTGACCAGACTTCTGCCGATATATCTGGATTGATAGGGCAGTATGCTCATGGAAATGAGCCGAGCCATCACATTCTGCATCTATATAATAAGGTAGGGCAGCCTTGGAAAACTCAAGCTTTGGTGGATAGTGTGCTTCATAGCCAGTATTTCAACAATCCCAATGGACTTTCCGGCAATGAAGATTGCGGACAAATGTCTGCTTGGTATGTGCTAAATGCCATGGGTTTTTATCAACTCTGTCCTGGTAATCCGGAATATTCCATCGGTCGTCCTTTGTTTGATGCGATTACAATCCGCTTGCCTCAGGGTAAGGAGTTTAAAATTGTAGTTCAAAACAACTCAGCGGAAAACAAGTATATTGAGAGTGCCGTTTTGAACAGAACGGTGTTGTCGAAACCTTATTTTACCCATCAGCAACTGATGGAGGGAGGTACCCTGCAAGTGGTGATGACCAATCAACCGACAAAGTGGGGGACGGAATAGTATAATTTGCTAAACATGTTTGATATGTATTTTACAAAAACAACAATTAGTGTCTTTCTGTTGACTGCTCTTCTTTTTTGTGGAAGTTTGTCGGCGCAAAGAGTCATTCCTGTGCCGCGGCAAGTGGAGCAACAGAACGGCATGTTCTGTATCACCAAAGACACCAAATTTTATACCAATCTGAAAGGAGAGGAGAGAGAACGGCTGATAGCCTATCTCTCTTCCCAGCCTTCTTTTTTGAACAGAAAAGTATATGTGGCGAACCGCGCCGAAGGAAATACGATTTTCCTCCAAAAACGCCCGGTGTCAGGCGTCTCTTCTGAAGAGGGGTATGTGCTGGATGTGAACATTGGGGGAATTACTATCTCTTCAGCTACGGATACCGGACTGTTTTATGGCTTGCAGACCTTGCTTCAGTTGGCTGAACCTGCCGGAGAGAACCTTTGGCAAGTGGCTGCCGTCCGGATAGAAGATGCGCCCCGTTTTGACTATCGTGGCTTGATGATTGATGTCTCACGGCATTTTCGTAGCAAGGAGTTCTTGATGAAGCAGATAGATGCTTTGGCATATTATAAAATCAATCGCTTGCATCTGCATCTGACGGATGCCGCCGGGTGGAGAATCGAAATCAAGAAATATCCCCGGCTTACGGAACTGGCCGCATGGCGTCCTGAAAGTATCTGGAAGAAGTGGTGGAATGCTCCCGATGGGCGTAAATATTGCGAAGGAACAGATCCTGAAGCTTATGGCGGTTATTATACCCAGGAGGATATTCGTGAACTGGTGCGTTATGCAGCAGAACGTCATATCACCATTATACCTGAAATTGAAATGCCGGCTCATTCGGAAGAAGCTTTGGTGGCTTATCCCGAACTTTCATGTCAGGGAGAGCCTTATGCCAGTGCGGATTTTTGTGTCGGCAACGAACAGACATTTGCTTTTCTGCAAGATGTGCTGACAGAGGTGATGGCACTCTTCCCCTCCGAGTATATCCACGTGGGCGGTGACGAAGCTGGCAAACAGGCTTGGAAAAGTTGTCCTAAGTGCCAACAGCGTATGAAGAATGAGGGATTAAAGAATCTGAATGAATTACAAAGTTACCTCATTCACCGTATGGAGGTATTTCTGAACAAGCATGGCCGCAAACTGTTGGGGTGGGATGAAATTATGGAAGGCGGTTTGGCACCCAATGCCACCGTAATGTCTTGGCGTGGTGAAGAAGGAGGGCTAAAAGCCGTAAAATCCGGTCATCGTGCTGTGATGACTCCGGGGGCATATTGCTATTTTGACAGTTATCAGGACGCGCCTTACTCGCAACCAGAGGCAATAGGCGGTTATCTGCCATTGTCTAAGGTCTATTCGTATAATCCTGTTCCCGCTTCGTTTACTCAGGAAGATGTTAAACTTCTATATGGTGTGCAGGCCAATTTGTGGGCGGAGTATATACCTACTGATGAACATTATGAGAGTATGATATATCCCCGTATTCTGGCACTTTCCGAAGTTGCTTGGAGTATGCCGGAACGTAAATCGTATCCGGATTTTCATCGTAGTGCCTTGCGCGAGGTAGAACGATTGGAAGCTGCTGGTTATCATCCTTTCCAACTGAAAGATGAGATTGGCAACCGTCCGGAATCTCTCCATCCGATTCGGCATCTGGCGTTTGGCAAACCGGTGAAGTATAATGCACCTTACAGTGAGTATTATAAAGCGCAGGGAGAAAAAACGTTGACTGACGGTATTCGTGGTGGATGGACTAACGTAGATGGTGCATGGCAGGGTTTTATTTCGCACAATCGGCTGGACGTGACTATTGATTTGGAAGAAGAAGATGAAATCAGGTCAGTCTGTGCAGATTTTATGCAGGTGGTAGGGCCGGAGATTTTCCTTCCTGCTGAGGTTATTATTTCTGTTTCGCTTGATAACGTGAATTTTACGGAACTGACGCATCTGAAGAACATTGTGTCTAAAGATTCGGTCGTTTGTTTCAAAAATTACGGCTGGAAAGGAGAGGCACGAGCTCGTTATATCCGCTATCAGGCACGTTCCGACAAGAAGATTGGCGGGTGGATATTTACAGACGAGATAGTGGTGGATGGTGGTGTCAGACAACCGGTGGATTATGTGAATCCTTTTGTGGGTACTACCAATTATGGCACTACTAACCCGGGCGCAGTGTGTCCGCAAGGAATGATGTCGGTAGTTCCTTTCAATGTGATGGGAGCTGTGAACGGTAACATTGACAAAGACAGTCGTTGGTGGTCTACCCCATACGAGTATAAGAATACCTATTTTACCGGCTATGCGCATGTCAACCTCAGTGGTGTAGGATGCCCCGAGTTGGGTTCGTTGCTGTTGATGCCTACTGCGGGTGAGTTGAATGTGGATTATCTGCAATATGGCAGTTCTTATAGAGACGAACAGGCTACTCCCGGTTACTATACCAACTACTTGACCAAATATGGTATAAAGACTGAGGTTACTGCTACTTCCCGTACAGGTCGTACCCGTTTCACCTTCCCGGCCGGACAAGGAAATGTTTTGCTGAATTTGGGCGAGGGACTGACCAATGAAAGTGGTGCTACCGTCCGTTTTGTGAGTGATACGGAAATTGAGGGAAGCAAGTTACTGGGAACTTTCTGTTATAATCCCAATGCAGTATTTCCGGTCTATTTCGTAATGAAGATAAATAAAACTCCAAAAACGAAGGGCTATTGGAAGCAGATGCGTAAGATGGGTGTGGAGGCTCAATGGGACAATACATCGGGGACTCGTAAACTTTATCCGCATTATACCAAAGAAATGAGCGGGGATGACATTGGTGTATGGTTTACTTTCGACGCTGAGAGTAACGAACAGGTAGAAGTAAGTATGGGAGTCTCTTTTGTGAGCATTGACAATGCACGGCAGAACTTGGAGGCAGAACAGTCGGGAAAAAGTTTCGAAGAACTGCACACTGCCGCACGTCAAGCTTGGAACGATGACCTCAGCCGGGTGCTGGTAGAGGGTGGAACGGAGGAGCAACGTCGTGTGTTCTATACCGCGTTGTATCATTTTCTGATTCATCCGAATACTTTGCAAGACGTCAACGGGCAGTATCCGGTCATGGAAGGTGACGAAATCCGCACGGTGAGAGGAAACCGCTATACCGTATTCTCTTTATGGGATACTTATCGGAACGTTCATCAATTGATGACTTTGCTCTTCCCCGATCGTCAGCTTGATATGGTACGTACCATGATAGATATGTATCGTGAACATGGTTGGTTGCCAAAATGGGAACTTTATGGTCGTGAAACGCTTACGATGGAAGGCGATCCTTCCATTCCCGTAATTGTGGATACTTGGATGAAAGGCTTGCGCGATTTTGATGTCGCAACAGCGTATGAGGCGATGTACAAGTCGGCTACTTTACCCGGTAAAGAGAATCTGATGCGTCCGGATGCTGATGATTATTATTCACTGGGTTATGTTCCTTTGCGTGAGCAGTATGACAATTCGGTTTCGCATGCGTTGGAATACTATATTGCAGACTATGCTCTTTCTCGTTTAGCAAAGGCATTAGGTAAAAAGGAGGATGCGGAGCTTTTTTACAAACGCTCTATGGGTTATAAGCATTATTATTGTCGCGAGTTCGGTACGCTTCGTCCCATCCTGCCGGATGGAAAGTTCTATTCGCCTTTCGATCCCATGGAAGGAGCAAATTTCGCACCCAGTCCGGGTTTTCACGAAGGAAATTCCTGGAACTATACATTTTATGTGCCTCATGATGTGTTGGGGCTTGCCAAACTGATGGGGGGCAGGAAAAACTTCGTGGACAAACTTCAGAAAGTGTTTGATGAAGGACTGTATGATCCTGCTAATGAACCGGACATTGCTTATCCTTATCTTTTCAGCTATTTCCCTGGAGAAGAATGGCGTACTCAAAAACTAGTAAAAGAATTGTTGGCACGCTATTTTACGGATAAGCCAAATGGTATCCCGGGTAATGATGATACAGGTACGATGTCTGCATGGGCTATTTTTAGCATGATAGGTTTCTATCCGGATTGTCCCGGTACTCCGGACTATACCCTTACGACACCGGCTTTCGATAAAGTAACTCTCCGTTTGGATTCACATTATTATAAGGAGGACAAACTGGTGATTCGCAAGTCTTCCAATTCGGATTACATTAAGGAGGTGAAGTTGGATGGAGTAAAACACAATGGTTTCCGTATCACTCACGATGAATTGGTGCATGCTGGGGAGTTGGTGTTTGAAATGAGCGAAAACAATAAAATGAATGAAAACAATAAATGAAAATGATATGAACCGAATTTTTAAACTTGCAGCTATTTTTATGTTGGCTGTTCCTCTGCTGCTTCAGGCACAAGTACGTACTGTGCAGACTTTCAAGAAAGGATGGAAGTTCACTCGTGAAGACAGCAAGGATTTCAGTAGTCGCACTTACAATGATATCAAATGGCAGTCTGTGACGGTGCCGCACGATTGGGCTATTTATGGTCCTTTCAGCATCAACAATGACAAGCAAAATGTAGCTATTGCCCAGGATGGTCAGAAAGAAGCGATGGAACATGCCGGACGTACAGGAGGATTACCTTTTGTAGGGGTGGGATGGTATCGCTTGAATTTTGAGGCTCCTGCTTTTGCAAAAGGCAAAAAGGCGACTCTGGTGTTTGACGGTGCCATGAGTCATGCGCATGTTTATGTAAATGGACAAAAGGCCGGATATTGGCCTTACGGTTATAATTCTTTCTTTATGGATGTTACACCTTATTTGAAAGAGAATGAAGTGAACACGCTTGCCGTGCGTTTGGAGAACGAACCGGAGTCTTCCCGTTGGTATCCGGGAGCGGGATTGTACCGCAATGTGCATCTTGTCATCAATGAAGAGGCGCATATTCCGGTATGGGGCACTGTAGTTACTACTCCGGTAGTGGAAGAAGGATTTGCCAGAATCAATGTGAAGACAGAATTGACGATGCCTGTCGGTAAAAATGTGTCTGATTACCGCATTGTAACCCAAATTAAAAATGCGGAAGGCAAAATGCTCTCTTCGGACGACAGACCGGGTGATAAACTGGACGGTACTTTCTTCAACCAGAATTTTGTGGTCTACAATCCTTCTTTATGGTCGCCCGACGCTCCTGTACTCTACACGGCTGAGACCAAGATTTATGAGGGTGAGGTTCTGAAAGATGAGTATGCGACCCGTTTTGGTATCCGTACGATAGAACTTATTCCTGATAAAGGCTTCTTCCTGAACGGAAAGGT
Organism: Bacteroides sp. L10-4; assembly: GCF_013373675.1. NCBI lineage: Bacteria > Pseudomonadati > Bacteroidota > Bacteroidia > Bacteroidales > Bacteroidaceae > Bacteroides > Bacteroides sp. L10-4. The sequence goes on along the minus strand of NZ_JABXJH010000001.1, from coordinate 107,365 downwards.
GACGAAATTCAAAGGGGTATGTAACCACCATGACTTAGGACCTCTGGGAGGAATAGCCAACGAAGCGGGTATTCGTCGTCAGATTCGTATATTGAAGGATATGGGTTGCAACGCCATCCGTACTTCCCATAACATGCCTGCCCCCGAATTGATTCGTGCCTGTGACGAGATGGGTATGATGGTGATGGCAGAGTCTTTCGATGAATGGAAAGGTGCCAAAGTGCAGAACGGGTATCATAAGATATTTGATGAATGGGTGGAGAAGGACTTGGTAAATCTGGTTCACCACTATCGTAATAATCCCAGTGTCATGATGTGGTGTATCGGCAATGAGGTTCCCGACCAGTGGAACGGAAACCGTGGTCCGAAACTTTCGCGTATGCTTCAGGACATTTGTCATCGTGAAGACCCCACACGTCTTGTCACTCAAGGTATGGATGCTCCGGATGCCGTAGTCAACAATAATATGGCGGCAACGATGGATGTGGCCGGGTTTAATTATCGTCCGCATAAGTATTCGGAGAATTACAAAAAACTTCCTCAATGTATTGTTTTGGGCAGTGAAACCGCTTCTACGGTTAGTTCCCGTGGAGTGTATAAGTTTCCTGTGGAACGCCGTTCCATGCAGAAATATTCCGACCACCAGTCTTCTTCCTACGATGTTGAACATTGCGGTTGGAGTAACTTACCGGAAGATGATTGGATTTGGCATGAGGATAATAACTGGTGCATAGGAGAATTTGTATGGACTGGATTCGATTATCTGGGCGAGCCCACTCCTTATTATACCGACTGGCCCAGCCATTCCTCGCTTTTCGGCATCATAGACCTTGCCGGGTTACCCAAAGACCGTTTCTACCTCTATCGCAGCCATTGGAATCCCAAAGAGGAAACCTTGCATATACTTCCTCATTGGAATTGGGAAGGTCGTGAAGGAGAGGTGACTCCGGTGTTTGTCTATACCAACTATCCGTCGGCAGAGCTCTTTATCAATGGCAAGAGCCAAGGTAAGCGCAGTAAGGATTTGTCTGTGACGGTGGAAAACAGTAAAGATTCTACTTCCACAGCCAACTTCAAGCGGCAGCAGCGCTATCGTCTGATGTGGATGGATACCAGATATGAACCGGGCTGTGTAAAAGTTGTTGCCTACGATAAAGATGGAAAAGCGGTCGCTGAGAGAGAAATGCACACAGCCGGCGCTCCCCACCACATTGAACTGGTTGCAGATCGTACAGTTCTCAGTGCAGATGGTGAGGATTTGTCATTTGTCACCGTAAAAGTGGTAGATAAAGATGGTAATCTTTGTCCTCTTGCTGAGAATGAGATTCGCTTCAATGTAAAAGGAGCCGGTTTTTATCGTGCAGGTGCCAATGGAAATCCCGCTTCATTGGAAAGTTTCCAAACTCCGAAAATGAAAGTATTCAACGGTATGATGACTGCCATCGTGGCTGTTACCGATAAACCGGGAAGCATCTTGCTTGAGGCCACTGCCAAAGGACTGAAAAAAGCGGTATTGAAGCTGGAAAGTAAGTAATCTGTATTATTATCCCCGTATTTAGATAAATATCACAGTTTGTCTAATACGGGGATTTTAAATAAATATTTTTATTAATACATTGTTGTAAATTTAAATATTGCTTATATTTGCAAGCGCGAATCTTAATGATTTTCTTAAATTATGGATTGGTTGTTAGAGACCCTTTGATAGAATCAACATATTATGAAACAATCCCGTTTTTTGCTGATAGGTGCTATTTTCCTTTCCGCTATGTTGAGGGTATATCGGCTGATAAATCGTTGAAGCCTAATATTGTTTTTATTTTGTGTGATGACATGGGATATGGGGATTTAGGATGTTATGGCCAAAATATATACAGACTCCCCATTTTAATCGAATGGCACAAGAAGGTATGAGTTTTACTCAAGCTTATGCCGGTAGTCCGGTAAGTGCTGGCTTTTTATGATGTGATGCCTACTTTCTGTGAATTGATTGGTGAGAGAAGGTCTCCCAAAAAATACTTGAATAAGAAGATAAAAGGGGATTGCTTTGATGGCATATCTTTAGCGTCCACTTTGTTGGGAGATGATGTCCGTCAGCAAAAACATGAATTTCTGTATTGGGAATTTCATGAAACCAATCAGATTGGTATTAGTATGGGTAACTGGAAGCTGATAATAAAAAAGGGAAAAAATATTTGTATAATCTGGCGGAGGATATTTATGAAGACACTGATGTTGCAGCGCAGCATCCTGAGATTCTGCAACAAATGGTGAATATTGTTTTGCGTGAACATACCGACAATGATTTGTTTCCGGCCATATTGCCGCAGTTATGACAACGGATTTTATTATTTAAAACTATTAATATCATGAAAAAAGTATTGAACTTGTTTTTTCTTTTCTTTTTGTGGGGTGCTGTCACTCAGGTGATTCATGCTACCGATTCTATATTTGTTCGTGAAACGCGTATTCCGATTCTGATTGAAAGACAAGATAATGTTTTGTTTTATATCCGCTTGAATGCCGGAGAAAATCAGACTTTGGACGATGTGGTTTTAAATTTCGGCAAGGAAGTGAAGCTTTCGGATATTCAGGCAGTGAAACTTTATTATGGAGGTACGGAGGCGTTGCAAGACAGAGGTAAGAAACGTTTTGCTCCTGTAGAGTATATCTCCAGTCATAAACCGGGAGGCACATTGGCGGCCAATCCTTCTTATTCAATCAAGAATTCACAAGTGGAGAATCCGGAAAATGAAGTGTTGTTGAAGAGCGGTCAGAAACTTTTCCCCGGCGTGAATTTCTTCTGGGTTAGTTTGCAAATGAATCCTGGTACACCGTTGGATACAAAAGTGACTGCCGAACTGACATCTGTTACATTGGACGGGAAAGAGGTTCCTATCAAGATGGTTTCTCCTGATGGTATCGAGCACCGTATGGGAGTAGGAGTGCGCCATGCTGGAGATGACAACTCGGCGGCATTTCGCATTCCGGGGCTGGTGACAACTAATAAAGGTACTTTGCTGGGTGTCTATGATGTGCGTTATAACAGCAGCGTCGATTTGCAGGAGCATGTAGATATAGGACTCAGCCGCAGTACGGATGGTGGAAAGACTTGGGAAAAGATGCGTCTGCCTTTGGCTTTTGGTGAAACAGGAGGACTGCCTGCTGCACAGAATGGTGTTGGAGACCCCTCTATTCTGGTAGACACCAAGACCAATACGATATGGATTGTGGCTGCCTGGACACATGGCATGGGCAATCAACGTGCATGGTGGAGTTCGCATCCGGGAATGGATATGAACCACACGGCACAGTTAGTAATGAGTAAAAGTACGGATGACGGAAAGACTTGGTCTGAACCCATTAATGTGACAGAGCAAGTTAAAGATGCATCTTGGTACTTCTTGCTGCAAGGTCCGGGACGTGGCATTACCATGAGCGACGGTACATTGGTATTTCCTATTCAGTATATCGGTGCAGACCGTATTCCCAATGCAGGTATCATGTATAGCAAAGACGGTGGAAAGACTTGGAAAATACATAACCATGCACGTACCAATACCACTGAAGCACAGGTGGCTGAAGTAGAACCGGGGGTATTGATGCTGAATATGCGTGACAATAGGGGGGGGAGTCGTGCCGTATATACGACGACTGACCTGGGAGAAACATGGAAAGAGCATGAATCATCTCGTACGGCCTTGAAGGAGCCTGTGTGTATGGCCAGCTTGATTAGTGTGAAAGCCAAGGATAATGTCTTGAAAAAAGATATTCTTATATTCTCGAATCCTAATTCGACTCAGAATCGTAACAACATTACTATTAAGGTGAGTCTTGACGGCGGACAGACATGGTTGCCCGAACATCAGGTGTTGTTGGATGAAGGTCATGGATGGGGGTATTCTTGTCTGAGTATGGTGGATAAGGAAACCGTAGGAATCTTATATGAGAGTAGTGTGGCACATATGACCTTCCAGACAGTGAAGCTGAAGGAACTGGTTAAGTAAACCTGCCTATTCTTGTTGTTGGAAAAATCTTTCTGCTCCGGTTTCCTAATCAGAGTGGAAAGATTTTTATTATTTGTAAAAAAAAGAAATTGATGAAGAAGTTTTGGATATTATGCCTTGTATTGGCAGGATGCATTGCCCCCGAAGTAAAAGAGGAACTTGTTTGGACAGTTAGGCAGATGCAAGGTGCTCCTGCAGGGGAGATGGGGATTGAATTAGGCGTTTCAGCCTGTTATGCTGGTACCTATAATGGTTGGCTGCTGATGGCAGGAGGTTGTAATTTTCCGGAAATACCGGCCTCGGCAGGTGGAAAGAAAAGGTTCTATCAAGGAATTTATGTGGCAGATGGGTCGGCCGATTCGCTGCTTGTTTGGAAAAAGGTGGGAGAATTACCGGTGGAGGCTGCATATGGTGTGTCTGTCTCTACCCCTCAGGGAGTGATTTGTGCAGGTGGAACGAATCAGAACGGTGCGTTGTCTTCCGTGTTTCGCATTTCCTTGGATAAGGACGCTACAACGGCTATGGTCGATACCTTGCCTTCCTTGCCTTGTACGATAGACAATATGGGAGGGGCAGTATTGGAACATTATCTTTTTATTGTAGGAGGAAATGTCAATGGAGCACCTTCCAATGCATTGTATTGTTTGGATTTGGACAACCCGGATGCGGAATGGACGCGACTGCCCGACTTTCCGGGTGCTCCCCGTACCCAGTCGGTGTGTGTGGCGCAACGTAAGGGAAAGGATTATCGCTTGTATTTATGGGGTGGATTTGCCGGTGCGGGCGAAGGACGTCCGGCCTCTCTTTCGTTAGATGGTTATTCTTATCATCCGTGGGAAAGAACATGGACTCAGGTGGCTGTTCCTATGGGGAAAGATTCCGTGGAAATTTCGTTGGGCGGTGGTGTCGGCATAGCCTGTGGAGACAGTCTGGTGCTCTGTACCGGCGGAGTCAATAAAGATATTTTTCTAGCTGCCCTGAAACGGGAAGAAAAGATGAAGCGGGCGTTGGCCGAGGGGGACAATCGGGCAGTGGATAGCTTGAAATCTGTGGCAAAAGCCTATATGACTATGTTGCCCGAATTTTATCGTTTTAATGACAAAATATTAGTATACAATACGGTAGAAGATTGCTGGAAAGAAGTTGTGTGCTCTTCGCAGACGGCCCGTGCCGGTGCCGCATTAGTGGGAAATGGTAACGTGTTTTTCAATATAAATGGAGAACTGAAACCGGGTATCCGTACTCCGGAAATAGTGAAGATAGAATCCGGAGCCAAGTCGTATCTTGCAGGACAGCTTGTAGGACGGTTTTAAACAATAAGAAGAATTCATAAAAAATGCCATCGGATAAAAAAGAATTGTTATCTTTGCCGCATTCTATTTTGTACGAAATTACTAACTAACAGAAATGAAGAAACTTACTTTATTCTTTTTTGCCTTACTTGCAGTTTGTTTAGCCTTTCAGGCATGCGATAATTCTAAGACTTATGCTGAAATGCTTGAGGAAGAAAAAGATGCCATCAAAGCGTTTATCAAAGACAGTAGTATTGTCGTTATTTCTCAAAGTGAATTCTATGCGCAAGATTCGACAACGGATGTAAGCAGGAATGAGTATGTGCAGCTGGTAAGCGGGGTGTATATGCAGATTGTGAAGAAAGGTTCGACGAATCCTGCAGATACAGTTAAACCGAATGATTTGATTCTGGTGCGCTTTGAGGAACAAGGGCTGATAGCTGATGCTTATGGAAACAAGTCTTACTTGAGCAATTTGAATTCTCCGTCTATTGTAGATGAATTCAGATATACGGTAACTTCTTCATCCATTGCAGGAATTTTCACACAAGGATATATGCTGATGACTTATCAATCTTCTGCTGTGCCTGCCGGTTGGTTAGTCGCTTTAAATTACGTACGTGATGGGGCACATGTGAGGTTGATTGTTCCATCCAAGATGGGGCATCAGACTGCCATACAACAAGTATATCCTTATTATTATGACATTAAATTCCAAATTTGGAACTAACCTATAAATTTAAAAATCATTATAACCTATGACTCTAATCAAATCTATCTCTGGAATCCGCGGAACAATTGGCGGTGGTGCCGGCGAGGGATTGAATCCGCTCGACATTGTGAAGTTCACTTCAGCTTATGCTACCCTGATTCGTAAGACGTGTACTGTAAAAAGTAACAAAATTGTAGTAGGGCGTGATGCCCGCATCTCCGGTGAGATGGTCAAGAACGTAGTAGTCGGTACCTTGATGGGTATGGGCTGGGATGTAGTGGACATTGACTTGGCTTCTACTCCGACTACTGAGCTGGCTGTAACCATGGAAGGTGCCAGTGGAGGTATTATCCTGACTGCCTCACACAATCCCAAGCAGTGGAATGCGTTGAAACTGCTGAATGAAAAGGGCGAATTTCTGAACGCTGCCGAAGGCCAGGAAGTACTCCGCATTGCCGCCGCCGAAGAATTCGACTATGCCGAAGTGGACCAGCTTGGCTCGTACCGTCAGGATTTAAGCTACAACCAGAAACACATCGACAGCGTATTGGCACTTGACCTCGTAGATGTGGAAGCTATCCGAAAGGCAAACTTCCGTGTAGCCATTGATTGTGTAAACTCTGTAGGTGGTATTATTTTGCCGCAACTACTTGAACAACTTGGCGTTCAGCACGTAGAGAAGCTCTATTGCGAACCGACCGGTAACTTCCAGCATAATCCCGAGCCTTTGGAAAAGAACTTGGGTGACATTATGAACCTGATGAAAGGGGGGAAGGCAGACGTTGCATTTGTTGTAGACCCTGACGTAGACCGCCTGGCAATGATTTGCGAAGACGGCAAGATGTACGGTGAAGAATATACGCTGGTTACGGTTGCCGACTACGTATTGAAACATACTCCGGGCAATACAGTATCCAATTTGAGCTCGACCCGTGCCTTGCGCGATGTAACCCGCAAGTATGGACAGGAATATTACGCTTCCGCCGTAGGTGAAGTGAATGTGACTACCAAGATGAAGGAGGTATGTGCCGTTATCGGTGGTGAAGGAAACGGTGGGGTAATCTATCCGGCCAGCCACTATGGGCGTGATGCCTTGGTAGGTATTGCCTTGTTCTTGAGCCATCTGGCACACGAAGGTAAGAAGGTGAGTGAACTCCGTGCATCCTATCCTGCATACTTCATGGCAAAGAATCGTGTAGACTTGACTCCTGAAACAGATGTAGATGCTATTCTTGCTAAGGTGAAGGAGCTGTATAAGAATGAAGAAATCAATGATATAGACGGTGTGAAGATTGACTTCCCCGACAAATGGGTTCATCTGCGCAAGAGTAATACGGAACCGATTATCCGTGTCTATAGTGAAGCAGCCACACCGGAAGCTGCCGAGGAAATCGGCCAGCAGATTATGAAGGTGATTGAAGAACTGGCAAAATAAGGCTGATTGTAATGCTGCTATATGTCCCACTTTTCTTTTGGAGAGTGGGACTTTTTTTTGAAGGAGTATTTATTGCTGCTACAATTCGATAACTTTCTCTATCTCTTCTTCAAAGTTTGGAGTAAAGACTTCCTTTCCTATGCTTTCTTTTATTTGATCAATGCCCCAGAAACGTCCTCCGTCCAGTTCGTTGCTGGGCTGTATTTCACCGTCGTAGACCGTTTTGTACACGAAGACCAGTTCCTTTTCGCGGGCAGATTCGAAGACGTAACGTATGATAGTTTCGGGAACAAAGTCGGTAATGCCGAGCTCTTCGCGTACTTCGCGTTTCAGCGCCATCTCTACATTTTCACCTAAATCGACGTGTCCGCCTACTGAGGTATCCCACTTTCCCGGTTGTATGTCTTTCCATTCGGGACGTTTCTGCAGATACAGCTCACCTTTGGAATTGAATACATGAAGATGGATTACCGGATGCAGCAGTTTGCTGCCGTTATGGCATTCGCCACGGGTGGCAGCGCCTATGATGTTGCCTTGTTCGTCGACAAGGGGGAACATTTCTTGGTTGTTATCGTAGTTCATTGTGCTCAAGGTATTAATAAAGATGAATCTCCATAGCTCAGGAAACGGAAATCATTTGCCAGTGCATAATTATAAATCTTTTGCCAGTCACCGTGTACGAAAGCTGATACGAGCAGCAGCAAGGTGCTTTGCGGTTGGTGGAAATTAGTTACCATAGCCTTCACGATTTTGTATTCATATCCCGGAGCGATGATGATTTGAGTACTGGTATGCAGAGTCTCCATGCTATGTCTGTCCAGATAGGCGACAATGGCTTGCAGGCTTTCCACTGCAGAGGTGGCGGCAGTCTCGCCAGACATTTCATAAGGTTGCCATTGGCGGACGTGCAAGTTTTCCTCTGTGGCTTCGGGATTATTCAGTAAAATGACTCCAATGTGATAAAGACTTTCCAATGTGCGCACTGAAGTTGTCCCTACAGCCACTGCCTTGCCGTCGTGCGCTATGAGTTTTTCCAATGTGTTGCGCGAGACGGAGATGTATTCCGTATGCATTTCGTGCCCTTCTATTTCTTCGCTTTTCACCGGTTTGAAGGTGCCTGCTCCCACATGGAGTGTCAATTCTTCCAGTTCCACCCCTTTATTGCGCAATGCGTCCAATATGCGTGGGGTGAAATGCAGTCCTGCTGTAGGAGCAGCCACCGAACCTTTGATTTTGGAGTAGACAGTCTGGTAAGTCTCTTTGTCACTTTCTTGGGTCTCCCGGTTCAAGTAGGGAGGGATGGGCAATTCACCGAAGACCTCGAGAATGTCGGCAAAAGTCACTTCCGGATTGTTCCAGCGGAAGTTTACCCAATGGCTGGTTCCGTGACATTCACCCCGTTCGGCGGTCAGGGTGAGTGGTTTGCCTTTCACGGTCATTTCACGTCTCAGCGTGCCTTCCTTCCACTTTTTCAGGTTGCCGACCATGCAGAGCCAGGCAACATGTTCGGTTTGCTGGAAGTTCAGGACATAGTCGTTCGGCTGTATGGGTTCCAGGCAGAATACTTCAATCAGTGCCCCCGTTTCTTTCCGGAAATGCAAACGTGCTTGGATGACTTTGGTATTGTTGAATATCATCAGGCTTCCCGATGACAGATACTCCGGAAGTGAAATGAATCTGTCTTCCGAAACTTCTCCGTGGCGGTACAATAGCAATTTGGACTGGTCGCGTACGGGCAACGGAAACTTGGCTATGCGTTCGTCCGGCAATGAGTAGTTGAACTCACTGATTCTGATATGTTTGGGATTTTCTTTCATGATGGCTTTCTCTTTATCGGTTGCAAAGGTACGGATATTTAGGAAGATTTGAAGAATAAGGGAAATAATTCCTAACTTTGCAGGAAGAAATGGGGATGGACTTTTATGTTCGTGGTTTTGCCAACGGGATGGCACGACTTTGCCATCGTGGTGGCACGACTTTGCCATCCCATTGGCAAAACTTTGCCACCATGATGGCAAAAAAACAGGAAAAGACAAACTAAAAGATAAGTTATTATGAAGATAGGAGATAAAGTACGTTTCCTCAGCGAAGTTGGGGGCGGTGTTGTGACAGGATTTCAAGGGAAAAACATCGTGTTGGTGGAAGATGCCGACGGTTTTGACATACCGATGCCCATAAACGAATGTGTGGTGATAGAGACCGATGATTATAATATCCCCACTCCGGCAGCCAAAGCGGCTGCCAAGAAGAAGCGGGAAGAAGAGCAGCAATTGCGTACGGTCGCTGCTACGGCAAGGGCGTCTGCTATGGATTCTCAGGTTTCAGAGCCTCAATCGGTCCGTTTGGAGAAACCGCAAATATCCGTTTATCGTCAGCCCGAGATGAAAGGCGGGGATATCCTGAATGTTTTTCTGGCATTTGTTCCGGAGGATATCAAGGCTGTCAGCACTACACCTTTCGAGGCATATTTGGTGAACGACAGTAATTATTATATGTATTACACCTATTTGAGCGCTGAAGGAAAGTCCTGGACAGCCCGTTCGCATGGTTTGATAGAGCCGAATACGAAACTTCTGCTGGAGGAGTTCGAAAAGTCCGAGTTGAACGACCATGAACGTGTGATGGTACAGCTGGTGGCATTCAAAGATAACCGTGCGTTCACAATGAAACCGGCTGTCAGTGTGGAAGTCCGCATAGATATGGTAAAGTTCTATAAACTGCATACATTCCAGCAGACGGATTTCTTTGAAACTCCGGCATTGATGTATGATATTGTCCGGAATGACCAGCCTGCCAGGCAGGTGTATGTTTCGGCAGAGGAACTGAAGGAGGCTTTGATACAGAAGAAAGCGGCAGATACTCCGTCCAGACCGCAGACGGTCATCAAGCGTGGTGGCAAGAATGGGATTGTCGAGATTGACCTGCATATCGGCGAGTTGCTGGATGACACCTGCGGCATGAGCAACAGCGAAATATTGAATTACCAGCTGGATAAGTTTCGTGAAGTGATGGAGCAGTACAAGAAAAAGCGCGAACAACGTATCGTCTTTATTCACGGCAAGGGAGATGGAGTGCTGCGTAAAGCCTTGCTGGACGAGCTGAAACGTAAATATCCTGACTGCCGCCATCAGGATGCTTCGTTCCAGGAGTACGGATTCGGGGCGACGATGGTGACGGTTAAATAAAATCAAGTATTTGAATAGTGAATAGGGCAGTTCAAACATTGGAATGCCCTATTCATTATTTATAGTCTGACATTGACTCTTGTATTTTTCCTTATGTGTATTTCTTGAGTGGAAAGATTGGACTGCATCATTTCTTTTAGAAAATCTCTGTAGTCTTCTTCTATACGGCATGCAGCGTACTTGCGCTCTTCAGAAAATCCTCCTCTTCCCAGTTGTTTGAGTAGCTCATATCTATCTGCTATGATTTGTCTACTGTCTAACATAGAACTTGTAAATTATGTGAAAGAACTGTTTTCTTTTGGAAACAGCCTTTCTTTGATTGAGTATATTCGCAATTCTTTACCCCAAAAAGTGATTAATAAAATATATGAATAAGAAAATGAGAAAAAGCTTGAAATGTACTAAAATCTTGTTTTAGTGGCTTATGTAGCTAAATATTGTACTATAATGTGATTTTTTTTGTTTTGTTTTAATAAAGCGGTAACGTATGCTCTTTTGTGGTTGATAAATACGCCTTATGCTTGACGGTATTTCGCAAAAATATTTTAAGTTTGCAGCAGTATTGAACAGATAATCTAATTACGAGAAACATGAGAAAGGGGTTGAATAGGCAAATCCGGTTTTACATTTGCTTGGTGATAGGGCTTATGGTCCTAGGGGCTTGTGTGCCTGAGGATATAGAGACGATATGTACTGAAATGAAAGCCTTTGAGAGATTTTCTCGTATAAATGGAGATTCTTTGGCTATTGTGCCTCGAAAGATTAGAACAGAGGCCTTGCGAAGGATGGAACAGGCAAAGGACAGTCTGGCCAAGTATAATTATCTGGCAATGGTAATGAAGACCTATCTGGTCACTACACAGCTTGACTCGGCGCAGATGATGATTCGGCGGCTAAGCAGTTTTATTGAAGGGCAGGAAGAGGTTCCCGGGATGGCAGATTTGGAATCCGAATGTTTCAATATGAAAGGAAATGTCTTTGCACGTATGGGAAAGATGGATTCTGCCGAATTTTGTTTCCGGAGGTCTTATGAACGGCGGATGAAGGGAACTAAAGTTGAAGTAATACCGGATATCTTGATGAATCTTGCCGATGCGAGTAACCGTTTGGGGAAGTTGAATGTAGGGGCAGCCTGGTATAGGAAGGCCTTGTTGATGTGCGACTCTTTACATTTGTCTTCTTCCAAGAAGCCTCCCATTTATTATGGTCTGGCGCAAGTATACGTCACCATGCGTGATTTTGACCTGTGTGATTACTATTATAATCTTGCGGGAGAAAGCTATGACAGTATGTTGCCTTACGAGAAGTATATTTATTTGAATAATAGAGGGACTTCTTACTATTATAGGGAAGATTACCGGACAGCGATAGAATATTTCCGGAAAGTTGTCGGTCTGGTCGAAGGATATTCTGACATGAACTTTGAGCTCAATTTGGGGCGGATGAATTTGGGCGACTGTTATCTTCAGTTGCATGAAGCTGATTCTGCTGTTAAATATATAAATGAATGTCAACCTTTTTTTGAAAAAATGGATGTGAAGGCTGCGCTATATTATATTGATACACAACGTATAAAACTGGCGTTGATGCAAGAAGACTTTCAAGAGGCGCGTTGTTTGTTGTCCCGGAGCATGGTTCCTGTGGGCATTGATCCTGACATGGTGCATATTCGTAATAAATACCTTCAGCAGTTTTACGAGGAAACCGGCAATTATAAGAGTGCTTACTACTATTTGCGAAGAAATAATCAACTTGATGATTCTATCAGAAACGAGCGTGTCCGGATGCATACGGCAGACCTGACTTTGCGTTATCAGCAAGATTCTACCTTGATGGCACATCGGGTTTTGCTTCAGGAGCAGAAGAACGAAATGTTGGTGCTAAGGTGGACACAAGTTGCTGTATTTGCCATAGCCGTTATAGCTATATTGACAGCTTTTTTTCTTTATCTGTACAGTAAAAAGAAACGTGCTTTGTTGCTTGCACGGAATCATCGCACAGTCTCTACACTTCGTCTGGAGAATATTCGTAACCGTTTGTCCCCTCATTTCATCTTCAATGTTTTGAACCGGGAGATGACAGGACGAAGTGTGGAAGAAAGACAGGGGCTTTCGTCTTTGGTAAAATTGATGCGTCGGAATCTGGAATTGGCAGAACAACTGTGCGTAACCTTGGCAGAGGAAGTGGATTTTGTGAAGACATATATTGACCTGGAGCGTTGTTCCTTAGGTCCGTATTTCCATTCAGAACTGAAGATAGAAAAAGATGTGTATCCGGAACAAATAAGGATTCTGTCTATGATGATTCAAATTCCGGTTGAAAATGCAGTGAAGCATGCGCTGCGCGAGAAGGAAGGAGAACGAAATCTTTGGGTTGCGGTTTGTCGGCAAGGAAACGGTGTTTGCATAAAGATAACGGATAATGGTGGCGGTTATCGTCCGGACAGCCGGTATCGGGGTACGGGCACGGGAATGAAAGTAATTATGCAGACTATTCAGATTCTCAACAATAAGAACAAAGAAGCCATTGATGTTTCAGTGTATAATGTCTCTTTGCAGAGTGGTGAGATGGGATGTGAGGTGGCTTTCTGGTTGCCTGACAACTATGATTATAGAATTTAAAAGAACCGTTTAATCTTGTTTTTTGCACGGATAGTCATGTTCTCAGACAAATAGTTCGTAAATGGCTTTCTGTTACTTTGTATGGGAGCAGGATTATGTTTATATTCGCCAGAGGAAAAACATAAAAAGAACATGGATAAATATAAGGTTGTGATAGTTGATGACGATGAGGCGGCTCTTGAGAATCTGAGTTTTGAATTGAGAAAGGATGTACGTTTCTCTTTGAAAGGAACCGCCCGTAATGGCAAACAGGGGAAAAAGCTCATTGCCAAGGTGCAACCGGATTTATTGTTCTTGGATGTGGAACTGCCGGATGTGACTGGAATGAAACTGCTGCAGGAAATACGTGGCAGTGTTTCATGGAATATGCGGATTGTTTTCTATACAGCTTATGATAAGTATATGATTCAGGCTGTTCGAGAGGCTGCGTTCGATTATCTGCTGAAACCTTTTGAAGAGCGGGAATTGCGGGATATCCTTATACGTTTTGTAGAGCAGGCAGAAGCAGGACAGAGAATGCCATATCCCATTGGTGTGCCGCTACATACCGGACAGACATTTATCGTATTTACGCCAACCAATGATATGCGTGCGTTGCGTCCGGTCGAAATCGGTTTTTTTCGCTATTGCTCCGAGCGTAAACAGTGGGAAGTGATACTGAGCAACGAGCCGCCGCTGGTATTGCGTCGCGGGATGACTGCCGAGCAGATTACTCAATATTCGTCCAGTTTTGTGCAGATACATCAATCGTATATTATCAATATTGATTATCTGATGATTATAAAGGACAGTAAATGTATGCTTTATCCACCGTTCGACAAAGTGACGGAACTGCTGGTTTCCAGAAAGTATAAGAAAGAACTGCAAGACAGATTCTGCTTGTAGGACTGAAGAGATAAGAATTATCTGGTTAGGGAGTTGGCTCTGCCGGTTTTGGCAGCGTTGACCAAAAGAAAAGGCATTGAACCTCTAAAGTCCAATGCCTTTTTATTTATCAATAAATACTTGTTTCCGTATTTATCAGAAGCGAAGCTTATTTCACTTCGATACCTTTGTTCAGCAGCGTGACGTTTAATACTCTGGCATAATCAGCATATTGCTTCTCATTCAAAGTCTTTTTCATCAACTTCAGATTACCATAAACTGCATTACGGAGTAACTTCTCTTGATTCTTCTTGGAATTTGTAGCGTGTTCCATCTGTTCTGTAAAATATTCGCAGATGTTTGCCACTTCTTCATGCTGGTTGGAATCCAGATTCAAATACTTGCTCAACTTTGTTATGTTGATGTTACCTTCCCATTTTGCAGTTGTAGGTTGGTTTCCTGCTGCAAATGTTGTGGCAGTCAGGCAGACTGCTGCCACTAATGTTAATCCTAAACGTTTCATAATACCTACTTTTTAATTGTTATTCCTAAAAACTAATCTTAATCTAATACCTATTGAAAACTCTCTAAGCGCTTAGGTTTTTCTTTTTACCTATGCAAATGTAGGCGTATGTTTTATAACACAAAAATGAATAAGGGAAAAAGTGTAGTTTATATCTTCATTTCTTGACTTAAATCAATTTTATAGTGTGAAAATGCTTTGTTTGGATGCTTTTTGTAATACGAATGTAATGCGTAATAACTGAATTTTTGTTTATTGTAATGGGTAAAAGGATTTTCGTTAGTCAAAATGTTAGTAGCAAACAGTTTCGGGCAAATCTATGACTACTCTGCTTTCAGAGCAGACACCCACAAAACCTAATCCGCCTATGACGTTGCAAGGCAGACTGACAGGTTCCATTAAAATATTGTCGTAATCCCCATCATCCAGACAGTTTAAGGCTTTCAGATAGCGGTATTCGGCTTCAGTGATGCTAAGCAGCCGTACGGTGATGGTTTGTTTGCGGGATATATGGTAGTAGTAGTGTCCCTCTACCGGATAATATTCTTGGTAGAGAGGGGTATATACTTTTAATGTGGCATACGAATCACGGAAAGTGTTATCATTGAATATATTGTATTTGTTATTGATAGTGGGAAACAATTCATTTTCTTCATCATCATAGTTGCCGGGGTGGCCGTCAGTCAGTATAACATCTTCCCGGTTAATGATTTCGTTCTGCCGGGGAGCGAGGATGGTAGTGTCTCTGGGTATGGAGGCCCAATACCAAGAGCCGTCCTCGTCTTCCACTTTGATGAGGCTGCCGTTTTCATCTTTCAGGTATTCTTTCCATTTGCAATAGTAACTACGGTCATTCCAAATGTCCAGCCGGTAGTAGTTCTTCTCGTTGGGGCGGTCTTGCAACGTAATTTTGTATTGGCGGTAAAGGTTTTGTCCGCTGTACTCGCGCAGGTAGGCCAGGCAAGTGTCCACGTGCAGGCTCTCTATCGGCTGTGGCACGGTGACTTCGGCACTGGCATGGTATTTCCCGTTTTCGGCAGTGGCTTCCAGACGTATGTTGTCGCCGGGATGCAGTGTGCTGGTCAGACGATATTTCTTGAAACGTATACTTTTCAGTAATGATTCATAAATGTCCTTATCAAGTTCTCCTTCCAGATGCCCATACATTTCTTCCGGAGAAACCGCTTTCGGAGTTTCTGCTATTTTGCCATTGATGTAGAGGGAAAGAGTTGCTTCGTTCAAATGTTCAATACTATAGCCCTCGCCTAAATGGAGATAGACTTCATTAACGTCTTTTCCTGCATCCAGTTGGGCATTCATGATGAGTAGCGGTTGTTGGTTGTCTGGATTGTAAGGAATTTCATTTTCACATGATGCCAACAAGACAATAGCTACTATATATAATAGGTGTAATTTCATTTTTGTTTTCATATGCCGGATTTGTTTTTAAAATCTATAAGTATAGGTAACAGAAGGAATACAAGGCAGTATTGTTATTTTCTTGATGACAGTTTGAGCTTTCTTCTGCCCGGTATTTCCATGATAAATACTTTCGTAGAAATCATTGTAGTATACGTTGTATCCATTATTTTTGTATTTGCTGTAAACGATGTTCGGGTTCATGGCATTGTATGCATTGTAGATACTGATATTCCAGGTACGTATGCCATGTTTGGTTTTCTTGTTGAAGTTGACACCTAGGTTCAAACGATGGCTGGCGGGCAGGCGATAGTTGTTGCGTCCGGAGATGTAGCCGGTCTCTTCGATAACTCCATCGGGGCTGACGATAATAGTAGCCCTCTCGGGGATAGTGATACATCCACCGGTATTGAATATCCAGGAAGCTCCTGCATCAATGCGGTCACTGAACTTATGGCTGAAGTTGAGGCTGATGCTGTGGCGGCGGTCATATTTGTAGGGGAACCATCAGCCTTGGTTGATGGTACCGTTCTTAAAGCGGTGATCGGTTTTGGATAGGGTATATGCCAGCCAGCCGGTGGTCTTGCCCAATGTTTTCTGTGCCATCAGTTCCAGACCGAAGGAACGGCCTTCGCCCATTTCTACCTTTTCTTCCCAGTTGGTAGAGGTGCCGAAGAAGGATACACCGTCCTGATATTCAAGTATGTGTTTCATCTGTTTATAATATCCCTCGACGGAGAACTCCCAACCCGGCAGTCCGGAATAGTAGCCTCCTATGGAGTACTGGTTGGCATACATCGGACTGATATCTTTGGTAATGGGTACCCAGAGGTCGGTAGGCATGGACAGCGGAGTAGAGGACAGCAGATGCACATACTGTGCCATGCACGTATAGGATGCTTTGGCAGAATATCCTTGTCCGAGGTCATAGCGGGCGGAAAGGCGGGGCTGCAGCGAATAGTAGCTTTTCCCTTGTGTGTGGAACAGCGATGTGCGTACACCTGCATTCAGACTGAGCCTGGCGTTTACATTGAAATTGTCTTCGGCATAAAGGGAGATTTCTTGTCCGCGCATGGCATGGCTGTTGCTGGTATTGTAAACCGTATCTTCCTGAAGGGCGCCATTATCTATATCTTGTATTTTCGAGGTAGCTATTCCCGGACGGAACGTATGGTGGATGTACTCTGCACCGAACTTGATGTGGTGCTGCGGCATGGGGGTGTAGTCAAAGTCCATACGAGCGCTCCAGTCACGGATACCGGAGTTGAACTTGGAGGAGTAATGGTATCTGTCTTGTACTTTATTGGCGACAGTATAGGCATCTTCCATGTTTTCGTCCAGCCCCATCTCATATTTGTTGTATGAGACGGTGGTGTTGCAAAACAGCTTGCTGTTGAATACATAGTTCCAGCGACCGTAGGCGATGGTGTTTCCCCAATTCAGACGGCTGTTGTCTTTGGAATAATTCTTGATGCTGTTGTTGTAATTGTCACCGTGGTAGTAACTGTCATAATGATAGTGGTCCTTCCCCTTGTAGAAACTGAGGAAGATGCGGCTACGGTCGCTGAACTTATGGTTGACCTTTGCATTGACGTCGTAAAAATAGTAGTTGTATTTGTCGGAATAGGTGTCGTCTTTGTCTACAATGAGATTTTTGAAGAATAGGGTGGGGATGGCTCGTGCACTGAAACTGAAGGAGGTCCGTTCTTTCCAGATAGGGCCTTCGATATGAAGTTTGTCCGTCAGCAGGCCTATGCTGAATGCGCCGTGGTATTTATGCATGTCTCCGTCGTTGGTCCGTACATCCACTATAGACGAAAGACGTCCGCCGTAGCGGGCAGGAAAAGAACTTTTGAAGAGTGTGGTGTTCTTTACCGCTTCGGGCGTAAAGATGGAGAATATTCCCAGCAGGTGGTCTGCGTTGTAAACTGGAATCCCGTCCAGCATAACCAGGTTCTGGTCGGGACCTCCCCCTCGCACATACATGCCTGCAAAACCTTCCATACCGGCTTGCACACCCGGCATCAGCTGAATGGTCTTCAGCAGGTCGGCTTCTCCCAATATGGACGGGGTATGCCTGATTTGTGTCATCGGTATCTCATGCGCTCCCATGGCTGTGCTTTCTATGCCGGCCTCCCGCTTGTCCGAGAGCACCACGACCTCTGCCAGCTGGTTATTGCTGTCCAGCCTGACGTTGAGTAAGGTGTCTTTCGTCAGTTCGAATCGGCTATGCCGGCTTTCGTAGCCCAGGTAGGAGAAAACCAGTTCCGTTTCCCCTTCCGGCAGGGTGAGGGAATAGAAACCGAAAGGATTGGTGGCAGTACCAGTGGAACGACGACTCTCAAGGATATTGGCACCAATCAGCGTCTCGGAAGACGCTCCGTCGGTCACGTATCCGCTGATGGTGAACTTACGGCTAACGGGTTTCTGCGGCACGGGCCGCTTATGGAGTAGAATGTGCTTTCCGGATATTTCGAACGTGATGGGTTCGTTTTCAAAGGCACGTTGCAATATCTCACTGATGTTCTTTTGTTTCATCTCCAGTGTGATGCGGTGCGTGAGCTTTACTTCTTCCCCATAGATGAAGGAGAATCCGGTTGCATTTTCCAGTTGCTTCACGAAACTCTCTAAAGTTGCGTTACGGATATTCAGGTTTATACGTGTTTCCTTGTTTTGTGCCTGTGCATGGAGTGAGGCGCTTAAAAGAACCACACACATCAGAAGTACGGTTCTGATGTGGTGGTACGAACAGATAGTAGAGCTAGTCATTGTCAGTTAAGTTTAGTAGTAAGGATAATGGTGTTGTTTTCTTTTTTATAGGTAAAGTTGCCGGCGTCCTTCAGTAGGTCTAGGATTTCTGTAAGACTCTCCCCTTCGCGGAAGGTAGCTGTCATGTGATAGTTCTTCAGACTGTCTCCATCAATACGTATATCGGTACGGAACGTTTCGGAAAGTTGACGGACGATTTCCTGCAAGGGTTGCTGGTCGAATGTCAGTACGCTATGGATTACTTGGGTTTCCTCGGTAGTATGTATGGCTTCTGTGGGAATGAGTTCCCGTTGCGGTGCTACGTATAAGAACTGATAGGCTGCCCAGCTCGTTACACAGAGCAGGACTACGGCTGCGGCACTGGCTGTACGCATCCAGAACCGCTTCATGCTGCGGCGCTTCAGCAAACGGGTTTCCAGTAGTTTCCAGCTGTTCTCTGCCGTAAAGCGTCCTCGTGGGGAACGGGTAGAAGCAACCAGTTTGTTCAGTACCTTGTCGAAATTCTCGTTATTCACTTTCATTTTTGGCAATTTATTAAGAGCCTATGACTCCTTTTCTGCATGTAAAGACAGCTCCTTTTCAGGAATTCCCTATGCCTATATCCTGAAATAATGTTAATCTGAAGCTCTTTGTCCGTGAAAGTCCGTCCTGCCTACGTATGACTTCCTTGTTTCTCTGTTTCAATCAATAGGGAAGGTGTGCTCGAGATGTGCATCTCATGTTGTGCGAGATGTATATCTCATGCGGCTCGAGATGTACATCTCATACATGCATACGCGGCTTCTTGCAAGGAAGATGAAGCAGAGTTCACTCCGTCAGCAATGCTTCCTTGAGTCTTGTGAGTGCTTTTTGCAGTTGCGCGTCTACTGTCTTTGTGCTGATGTTCAGTTCCTCCGCCACTTGTGCATAGCTTTGTTTCTCTTCGCGCAGGCGGATGAATACTTCACGGCAACGCTCCGGCAGGCGGTCGAGCGCCTTGACATATCGGGCAAACAGTTCTTCGCTGATAAGAGTGTCTTCGGGGGAATCGGCTTGGCCGGAAAGTTCGGGAAGCTGTTCGGACGAGAGTGCAGGGTGCCGGTTCTCTTTCTCCAGGTAGTTGAGGGAGGCGTTTTTGGTGAGGATAAAGCAGTAATCCTCTATGTTGTTTACTTCCGGCAGCCGGGTGCGTTGTTTCCAAAGCTTCATGAAGACGTCGAGCACGATTTCTTGCGCCCACTCTTCGTGCTTCACGAAATAGCAGGCAATACGGAATAAACGGTCGTAGCACAGATTATAGAAACTGTGAAAAGCACGTTCCGAGTCTTCCTCCTTCATTTGGCGCAAGTAGCGTCTGACTTCTTGTTCGGTCATGCAGTCTTCCGGTTTTGTTGTTATTCAATGAACATCAGGTCGCTTATTATGCCGTCCGAAACAAAGATACCTTCCCGGGTCAGGCACAGGCGGTCTGTCTGCATCTTCAGTTTGTGGCTTTGAAGGTAGGGGGCTGCCATCTTCATGCAATATTGGCACAATTCTGTGCCGAAGGCTTCTTCCGTATATGCCAGAGAGACTCCCCACATGGTACGCAGGGAAGTCATGATATATTCATTGTAACGGGTCACTTTATCCAGGATTTCTGTTTCGGAGGAACGCTGTCCCTCTTCAATGGACTTTATGTATCCTTCCAGAGAAGCTGTGTTCCATTCCCTTGCCTCCGCATTGAAGGAGTGGGCTGAAGGGCCGCAGCCCAAATACGGAATGCCTTTCCAGTAAGCCGTGTTGTGGCGTGAGTACATGCCTGGCTTGCAGAAGTTGGATATTTCATAATGCTCGTATCCTGCGGCTCCTAGGGTGTCTATGAGCGCCGAGAAGAAGCGCACGCTGCTCTCTTCGTCCACTTCGCTGATACGGTGGCTTTGTAGCATCTCGTAGATGCGGGTACCTTTTTCGTAAGTCAAGTGATAGGCGGAGATATGCTCCACATCAAGGCCGACGGCTTGTTGCAGGTCGCGTTCCCACCGTTGGTCTGTTTCATCCGGTAGTCCATAGATGAGGTCGACGCTGATGTTCCGGAAACCTGCCTGGCGGAGGCTGTGTACGGCTGCGATGGCTTGCGCGGCATTGTGCCGGCGGTTCAGCAGTTTCAGGGTGGGGTCGTCGAATGTCTGTATCCCCATGCTTATGCGGTTGAAGGGGAGGGTGCGCAGCATGGACACATATTCTTCCGTCAGGTCGTCGGGATTGGCCTCGAGGGTAATTTCTTCGGCATGTTCTGTTCCATACACCTCTTTGATAGTCCGGAATATCCGCTCGAAATCTTCGTGAGCGAGCTGAGAGGGAGTGCCGCCGCCAAAGTAGATGGTCTCTATCGGTTCTCCCTTCAGATAACCCTTGCGGGTTTTCAGTTCAGTGCACAAGGCACGGATGTACTGCTGCTTTAATTCGCTGCGGGTGGTGGAATAGAAATCGCAATAGATGCAGCGTGTCTTGCAAAAAGGTATATGAATGTAGATGCCTGCCATGGTATGCTTGTGGATATTTGTTGCAAAAGTAGTCTTTTTGGTCAGAATAATACTCTTATTTCCGTGACATTTAATGCAATATTAGGAATAATTAGAGTCTTGGCGGATATTTCTGGCTCAGTTTGTAATCCGGAAAAATGGAACATCTTTTGAGTCGTATGGAAATTCATTATTCCGAATAAACTCCTTTTCTTTGTTGTCTGAAAAAGAAATAGGTGTCTATTAAAATAATGAGCAATATGTTTGAAGGACTTGACTTTTGGTTTGAACAGATTATAGCTTATTGCATTGCCCTCGTACTGGTGCAGTTCATGAAGAAACAAATATAGCGGCAAATACTTTATTCACTTCCGTCGTAGCACGGTTTAATCTTAGGTTTTTTCTTGTGATTTCTGAGCTTTTTGGGGTACTAATGACCGATATTTACCCCTTTTTGAAACAATAGTGCCCCCGAAATTACCGGGAATGGGGTAATTTTGCAGTATTGAAAACCAAACTTAAATAATATCATGAGAAAAAGTAACTGCTTATGGCTGCTGCTGGTGGCAGTTTTATTGCTGCCCGCTCAGGAAATGGCTGCCAAGAAGAAAAAAGAGAAGGAAGTGACAGACCGCGAACTCTGGGCCGGGGTGTTGTATCGAATGGCCGCTCCGGTGCTGAGTAATATGAGTGAGGGGAAGCTCCAGGAAAATATGCAGGTGGAACTTAGCCCCACTTGGGATGGACGCGACAAACGGGTGACCTATATGGAATGTTTCGGCCGTCTGATGGCAGGGGTGGCGCCTTGGCTCTCTTTGCCGGATGATGACACTGCCGAAGGCAAGCAGCGCAAGCAGCTTCGCGAGTGGGCATTGAAAAGTTATGCTCAGGCAGTAGATCCGGAAAGCCGGGATTACCTGCTTTGGCGGAAAGAAGGGCAGCCGCTGGTAGATGCCGCTTATGTTGCTGAAAGCTTTCTGCGGGGATACGATGCTTTGTGGGTGCCTCTGGATAGTTTGACTAAACGGCGTTATATTGAAGAATTCACCCGGTTGCGCCGTGTAGACCCTCCTTATACCAACTGGCTGCTGTTCTCGTCTACGGTAGAATGTTTCCTGCGCAAGGCTGGTGCCAAGAGTGATGCTTACCGTATTGTCTCCGCTCTGCGCAAGGTGGAAGAGTGGTATGTAGGTGACAGCTTTTATAGCGACGGACCGGGATTTGCCTTTGACTATTACAACAGCTTCGTACTCCATCCCATGTATGTGGAGTGTCTGGAAGTCTTTACGAACAGTGGAAAAAATAAGATATGGAATGCGCCGGATTGCAATTTCCAGCGTGCCCAGAAGCGCATGCAGCGTTTCGGCATGATTCTGGAACGTTTCATCTCTCCCGAGGGGGCCTTCCCCGTATTCGGGCGTTCCATTACCTACCGCACCGGTACCCTCCAACCATTGGCTTTGTTGGCATGGCGTGGATGGTTGCCCAAGGAATTGTCGAACGGACAGGTACGTGCTGCCATGACGGCTGTTATCAACCGTATGTTCGGTGACAACCGGAACTTTAACGGGAAAGGTTTTCTGACGTTGGGATTCAACGGTTCCCAGCCTCATATCTCCGACTGGTATACCAATAACGGCAGTCTCTACATGGCCTCTCTGGCATTCTTGCCTCTGGGCTTGCCCGCCAATCATCCGTTCTGGACAGATGCTCCGCAGGCATGGACTTCAAAAAAGGCGTGGGGTGGTGAAGAGTTCCCCAAAGACCATGCTTATTATGAGTAAGACTGATTCATTTCTCGAGCGTACCACTCCGTTTTCCCTGAAAGGTGGAGGCGCGAAGATGATTCCGATGGCCCGTCCGCGCATCGTAGTGGATGGCGTAGAGCTGGTTGTAAAGTTTGCGCCGCAACCGGTCTATGTATTGGAAGTGATAAGATAAAAGAGCAGTATTAGTATATGAAAACGACATTCTTGTTTTTATTGGGTTCGGCTTTCTGCTGGGGACTGTCTTCATGCACCGCTCAGCAGCCGAAACCGGAAGAAGTGATTGAGGTTATCAATCGGGTGAACAACTATTGGCAGGAGACCCATCCGCAACATGGGCGCTCTTTTTGGGACAATGCCGCCTATCATACGGGAAACATGGAGGTGTTCTTCCTGACCGGCAATCCGTTATATCTGGAGAAACTGCATGAATGCTGGACTTATGCCAACAGCATCATGTACGGTGCGGAGGAAGGCCTATACTATCGCGACGGCAAATATGTTTATCCAAAACACAAAAGTGTGAATGGTAAGAAAGACTTCTGGGTTATGCCAATGCAGAGTTTACAGATTTGGAGGGAGAGCCCAAGCCACTGTTTCTGCCGGAGAATGGGAAATCGTGCATCGATGGAGACATTGTCTATAAGGATGGTGTTTTCCACCTTTTCTATAAGACGGAAGGACATGGAAATGGTATAAAGGTGGCCACCACCCGTTCCTTGACTTCCGGAGAATGGACGGAAGAGCCCGATTACAAGCAACAGACCAAGGAAGCCGTAGAGGGTGCGGGTACTTTCAAGCTGATAGGGCAGGATAAGTATATCCTGATGTACGACGTCTATATGAAAGGAAGCTATCAGTTTACGGAAACCACTGACTTGAAGAATTTTAAGGTGATAGACAGCGAGGTGAAGATGAACTTTCATCCCCGTCATGGGACTATTGTCCCCATTACCCGCCATGAGCTGTTGCGCATTACCGATGAGTGGGGCAAGCCGGCAGAGCTGGGCGCATTGCCCAACAATCCCGTATTGCCGGGTTTCCATGCCGACCCGGAAATCCTTTATTCCCATCAGACCCAAAAGTATTACATTTATTCTACTACGGACGGACAGCCGGGGTGGGGAGGCTGGTACTTCACCGTATTCTCCTCTACGGATTTGAAGACCTGGCAGGATGAAGGTGTCATGCTGGACCTGAAGTCGGAGCAAGTACCCTGGGCGGATGGCAATGCTTGGGCGCCTTGCATTGAGGAGAAAAAAGTGGACGGCAAGTATAAATACTTCTTCTATTACAGTGGGAACCCCAAGAATGGCGGCGGCAAGCAGATAGGAGTGGCTACGAGCGATTCTCCTGCCGGCCCTTTCATTGATTTGGGACGCCCTGTCGTTACTGCCTCACCCGTCGGTGGCGGGCAACAGATTGATGTGGATGTGTTTACCGACCCTGTTTCGGGCAAATCCTATCTTTACTGGGGCAACGGCTACATGGCAGGTGCCGAGCTGAACGACGCTATACCACCACCCATGATTACAAGCCGGGCCGTGGCACTTGGAGCTGGATTCTCTGGCAGGACGGCAGCATCAACTACGACGACCAGGTGCGCTATGTTGACTTGGCGGCCGCCATGGGATACGAATATGTATTGATTGACAATTGGTGGGACAACAACATCGGTCGCGACCGCATGGAACAGTTTATCAAGTATGCCCGCAGCAAGGGTGTGGAGGTATTCTTGTGGTATAGCTCCAGTGGTTACTGGAACGATATAGAGCAGAGTCCCGTCAACCGGATGGATAACTCCATTGCCCGCAAGCAAGAGATGCGCTGGTTGCAAAGCCGGGGCGTGAAGGGTATCAAGGTAGACTTTTTCGGTGGTGACAAGCAGGAGACCCTGCGTCTGTACGAAGAGATTCTGAGCGATGCCGACGACCACGGTCTGATGGTTATCTTCCACGGCTGCACCTTGCCCCGCGGCTGGGAACGGATGTATCCCAATTACGTAGGCAGCGAGGCGGTGCTGGCTTCCGAGAATCTGGTTTTCGACCAGCACTTCTGTGATAACGAGGCGTTCAATGCCACGCTGCATCCTTTCATCCGCAATGCTGTGGGATGCATGGAGTTTGGCGGTGTGTTCCTGAACAAGCGCCTGAACCGTGCCAACGATGGCGGAACTATTCGTCGAACTACAGACATCTTCCAGTTGGCAACGGCAGTACTTTTCCAAAATCCCATTCAGAACTTTGCTTTGGCGCCCAATAACCTGACGGATGTTCCGCAAATCTGCCTCGACTTTATGAAACAAGTGCCCACTACTTGGGACGAGACCCGTTTCATTGACGGCTATCCGGGGAGATATATTGTTCTTGCCCGTCGTCATGGCAACACGTGGTACATAACCGCTGTCAATGCAACGGCGGAACCTCTGAAACTGGAGCTTGACCTTCCTATGCTGGCAGGACAAGAGGTGTCTCTGTATAGTGATGACAGGAAGATGCAGCCTCAATTGAAGCTACAGAAGATAAAGGCTGATGGCTCTCTGCAACTCACGGTCTGGCCGCAGGGAGGGGCGGTAATCGTGAAATAAAGAAGGCATGGAGCACCCCTTGTTTTGTAAAGATATATCATAACTGATTGCTACTTTTGTAAATGTTTGATTATCAGAGGAGATGTAATTGGCCTAATTCAGTCGTATACTGAATGGCATTCACTATACGACTGAACCCTATTCACTATACGACTGAATGGCATTCAGAATACGGCTGATTGTGACGGTCGAACTAAATGTAAATGATACGGATACCTCTATACGGCTCGCACGATGAACCCGAAACATCCGCACAACGGGTCGGGGCCGGAGCGTTGGTGCGTCTTTATGCCGCGACGGGAGATAAGAAATATCTCGACCAGGCCAAGTTCTTCCTCGACGTGCGCGGCACTACAGCATGCAAGGACAGCTATTTGCAGTCGCACAAACCCGTGCTGGAACAGGAAGAGGCAGTAGGACATGCCGTACGCACCGGTTACATGTATTCCGGCATGGCCGATGTATCCGCATCTAAAGATTTTATTATTTTTGCAAACTGTTTCTATATTACTATAATATTTGACATTTATATGAAGCAACTGATTACAACCTTTCTGTTGTCTTGCGCCATAGGTGCGCAGGCACAACATGTGATGACCGTAGATGTATCTCGCCCGACAGCTAAGATACAGCCTACAATGTACGGCATCTTCTTCGAAGACATCAACTTCGGTGCCGACGGCGGACTCTACGCCGAACTGGTGAAGAACCGCTCTTTCGAGTTCCCGCAACCCTTTGTCGGATGGATGCCTTTCGGCAACGTCACGGTGCAGGACGCCGAGCCCTGCTTCGACCGCAATCCCCACTACGCGCGCATCGTCAACGACGGCCGTCTGCTGCGTGCCGGACTCGACAACGAAGGCTTTCGCGGCATCGGTCTCAAGCAAGGCGAGGAATACCGCTTCACAGCCTACACCCGCACTCCCGATGCCCGTCCCATGAAGTTGTCCGTCGAGTTGGTGAACTCCAATGGCGAGAATCTTCTGAAAAAAGAAATCGAAATCAGCGGCAACAGCTGGCAAAAACAGACGGTTGTCCTCCAATCGCCCTTTACCGATGCCCATTCGCGTCTGCGTGTGGTATTGTTGTCGGAGGGTACGGTGGACATGGATCATATCTCGCTCTTTCCCGTCAACACCTGGAAGAAGCGCGAGAACGGTCTGCGTGCCGACCTCGTCCAAGCGCTCTACGACCTCAATCCCGGCGTCTTCCGCTTCCCCGGCGGCTGCATCATCGAGGGTAACAGCCTTGCCACCCGCTATCAGTGGAAGAATTCCGTAGGCCCGGTAGAGAACCGTCCGCTGAACGAGAACCGTTGGAACTACACCTTCAAGCACAAGGCCTTTCCCGACTATTTCCAGAGCCTGGGTCTGGGCTACTACGAATACTTCCTGCTGAGTGAAGACCTCGGAGCCGAACCGCTGCCGGTACTGAGCTGCGGACTGTCCTGCCAGTACGAGAGTAACGAGGTAGTGCCTCTCGACGAGCTCGACCCCTACGTGCAGGATGCCCTTGACCTCATCGAGTTTGCCAACGGTCCTGTGACCTCCAAGTGGGGAAAGGTCCGTGCCGATATGGGACACCCTGAACCGTTCGGCATGAAAATGATTGGCATTGGCAATGAACAGTGGGACAAGGTATATACCGAACGTCTGGAAGTGTTCACCAAAGCCATCCGCGCAAAACATCCCGATATTCAGATTGTAGGTTCTTCCGGCCCGAGTGCCGATGGTGACAAGTTCGATTATCTCTGGCCCGAAATGAAACGTATCGGAGTGGACTTGGTGGACGAGCATTATTATATGGCTCCCGACTGGTTCTTTGCCAATGCCGCCCGCTATGACAGTTACGACCGTAAGGGACCGAAAGTTTTTGCCGGTGAATATGCGTCGCACGACCACTCCACCGGGAAGGCGAATAACTTTCTGGCAGCGCTGTCCGAAGCTGCTTTCATGACGGGACTGGAACGCAATGCCGATGTGGTGCGCCTTGCCACCTACGCTCCGCTCTTCGCCCATGTGGATGCCTGGCAATGGAATCCCGATTTGATTTGGTTTGACAATCTCCGCATGATGCGGACACCCAACTATTACGTGCAGCAGATGTACGGCATGAATGCCGGAACAGATGTGCTGAGCCTGCAGATGGACGGAAAACCCGTGACGGGTCAGGACAGCCTTTATGCTTCGGCGGTGCTGGACGCTCCTACGGGAGAAATTATCCTGAAACTGGTCAATGCGGGCAGCCGGCAGGCAAAAGTACAGGTCGACTTCGACGGATTGAAGAAGCGGCGGCTCATTGGCGGTTCGTGCACTTATCTGCAGAACTGCGACTGGCGTACGGTGAATACTTTGGAACAAGAAGCCCTCGTTCCCCGTATCCGCCCCGTGCAGGTCGGCGAGCATTCTCTCGACCTGGAGTTGCAGCCCCGTTCATTCAGCGTCTATCGTCTGCATTGACACTCCTTTCGAAAGGTGGGGGGAAGATAGTATACAGTCCGTTTTCCCTCCCCCCTTCAGAGGCGTGAGTCGTGGAAAATTGCTTCCGTGAGCAAATATTCATCCTTTTTGGGCCGATTCTCTTCTTGAAGTAGCCCGATTCGTCTTATCTTTGTAGCAGCATTCGGAACATTCCCTATGCTGTTATTACTATTTTAAAACTAACCATCATGAAGAAACATCTCATTACCGGACTGTTTGCAGCCTTGGCCTTGTCTGCCAGCGCACAGTCTTTCAAAGAATGGATCGACCCTGAGGTCAATGCTGTGAACCGTGCCCCCATGCACACCAATTACTTCGCCTACGAGTCGGCCGATGCTGCCACCCGGGGGGTGAAAGAACAATCGTCCCGTTTCATGACGCTGAACGGTACCTGGAAGTTTTTCTGGGTGAAGGATGCGGATGCCCGCCCTACCGACTTCTGGCGTGTGGGTTATAATGACAAAGGCTGGAACGACATCCCCGTCCCCGGTGTGTGGGAACTGAACGGTTTCGGCGACCCTATCTATGTGAATGTCGGCTACGCCTGGCGCAATCAGTTCCAGAATAACCCGCCGCAGGTGCCCGTCGAGAACAATCATGTAGGTTCTTACCGTCGCGAGATTACCGTGCCCGCCGACTGGAAGAACAAGGACATCATCGCCCATTTCGGCTCTGTCACCTCCAATATGTATCTGTGGGTGAACGGACGCTATGTGGGTTATAGTGAAGACAGCAAGCTCGAAGCCGAATTCGACTTGACTCCTTACCTGAAGCCCGGACAGAAGAATCTGATAGCTTTTCAGGTATTCCGCTGGTGCGACGGTACCTACCTCGAAGACCAGGACTTCTTCCGCTACAGCGGTGTAGGTCGTGATTGCTATCTCTATGCCCGCGACAAGAAGCGCATTCAGGACATCCGTGTCACTCCCGATTTGGATGCCGACTACCGCAACGGCTCCCTGAAAGTGCAGCTCGATGTGAAGGGCGGCGGCAACGTCAGCCTCGAACTGCTGGATGCTGCCGGTAAGCAGGTGGCTACAGCTACAGCCAAAGGCAGCGGCATTGCAACGCTGAATGTGGAGAACCCGCATAAGTGGACGGCTGAGACACCTTATTTATATACGTTGCGTAGCACCCTGCAAGGTAGCAGCGAAGTGATTCCTGTAAAGGTAGGCTTCCGCAAGATAGAACTGAAAGGAAGCCAGATTCTTGTCAACGGCCAGCCCGTTCTCTTCAAGGGTGCCGACCGTCATGAACTGGACCCCGACGGTGGTTACGTCATCTCCCGCGAACGCATGTTGCAGGACATTCAGGTGATGAAGCAATTCAACTTGAACGCCGTGCGCACCTGCCATTATCCCGACGACAATCTTTGGTATGACCTTTGCGACCAGTACGGTATCTACGTAGTGGCAGAAGCGAATGTCGAGTCTCACGGAATGGGCTACGGCGAGAAGACACTTGCCAAGCGTACGGACTATAAGAAAGCACATATGGAACGCAACCAGCGCAATGTGCAGCGCGGTTTCAATCATCCCAGCATCATCTTCTGGTCGCTTGGCAACGAAGCCGGCTATGGTCCTAACTTCGAGGCCGCCTACGATTGGATAAAGGCAGAAGACCCGAGCCGTGCCGTACAATATGAACAAGCCGGTAAAACAGGTAAGACAGATATCTATTGCCCGATGTACTATGGCTATGACAGATGTAAGAAATACTGTGAGGATGATTCCATGACAAAACCCTTGATTCAGTGTGAATATGCTCATGCCATGGGAAACTCGGAAGGAGGTTTTAAAGAATATTGGGATTTGGTTCGCAAGTATCCCAAATACCAAGGTGGCTTCATCTGGGATTTTGTCGATCAGTCTGTACGTTGGACAGGAAAGAACGGCAAGATGATTTATGCCTATGGTGGTGACTTTAACCGTTTTGATGCCAGCGACGGTAACTTCTGTGATAATGGTTTGATTAGCCCTGACCGTGTTCCCAATCCTCACATGTATGAAGTAGGGCATATCTATCAGAACATCTGGACTACTCCGGCCGACTTGAAGAACGGTGAAATCAATGTGTTCAATGAATACTTCTTCCGCGACCTTTCCGCCTATTACATGGAGTGGGAGGTACTGAAAGGCGGTAAGGTGATATGTACCGGCCGTGTAGATAATCTGAATGTGGCTCCTCAACAGACTGCTAAGATTAAGCTGGACTTGGGCAAGACCTGCCAATGCACCGAATGGTTGCTGAACGTTTCTTATAAGCTGAAGAACCGCGAAGGACTGCTGTCCGCCGGACATGTAGTGGCAAAAGACCAGCTTGTTTTGAATCCTTACAAGGCTCCTTCCATGGAACTGAAGAACTGCGAACAGAGCAATATCGAAGTGCCGGCTCCCCAGGTGCAGGATAACGATTGGAACTACCTCATCGTCTCCGGTGATGCTTTCCGTGTAGAATTCAACAAGCACAACGGTTATCTGACCAAGTACGAAGTGAACGGACAGGATATGATTAAGGACGGTGAGGCCCTGACACCCAACTTCTGGCGTGCCCCGACCGACAATGATTTCGGTGCGGGCTTGCAACGCAAGTACATCGCTTGGAAGAATCCGGAAATCAAGCTGACCTCTTTCAAACAGCGTACGGAGAACAATCAAGTCATCGTGGAATCGGCTTACGACATGCCGGGTGTTTCCGCCAAGCTGGCTCTGACGTATGTCATCAACAACGCCGGTGCCATCAAGGTTACCCAGAAGCTGACAGCTGATAAGAACGCCAAAGTATCGAACATGTTCCGTTTCGGTTTGCAGATGCCCATGCCCCGCAGTTTCGAAACAGTCGAATACTACGGACGCGGCCCGGTTGAGAACTATAGCGACCGTAACCACTGCGCTGATTTAGGCATCTATCGCCAGAGCGTGGCAGAGCAGTTCTATCCTTATATTCGTCCGCAGGAAAACGGAACAAAGACTGATATCCGCTGGTGGAAGATGCTGGATCGGTCCGGCAATGGTATCAAGATTGTGGCAGCCGCTCCCTTCTCCGCATCTGCCTTGCACTATACCATCGAGTCTTTGGACGAGGGTTTGGACAAGCGGCAGGGACACTCGCAAGAGGTGGAAGAGGCTGATTTGACTAATCTCTGTATCGACAAGATACAAGCTGGTCTGGGTTGTGAGGACAGCTGGGGGCGTATTGCACGTCCGGAATACCTGGTGCCATACGCTGATTATGAGTTTACATTCATCCTTTCTCCCGTATGCCACAGCATCGGAATGGAATAAAATTGCAGACTGAGAAACAGACTGTATAATACGGAAGCGGTCGCCCTCCCCATCGGAAAGGCGACCGCTTTGCATTGAAGCTTTGCTTGTTTCTGTCTGTTTCTTTGTTTATATCATGGATACGGCTTATTTTTTCCGGCAAATGCAATCTGTCAGATGGTCGTTGATAAAGCCCGAGGCTTGTAGATGGGCATAGCAGATGGTAGAGCCGAAGAACTTGAATCCCCGTTTTTTCATGTCTTTGCTCATGGCGTCGGACTCGGGAGACGATGCCGGAATCTCACTCAACGACTGAAAATGGTTGATAATGGGGTTTCGGCCGGGAAAGAAGGATAACGTGTAGTTATAAAAGCTGCCGAATTCCTTCTGTATGGCAAGAAACAACCGGGCATTGGTAATGGTCGACTTGATTTTCAGGCGGTTTCTCACGATGCCGTCAGACTGCATCAGTCGTTCCACGTCTTCGTCGGTCATTTGTGCCACTTGCCCGGCATCGAAATTGCAAAAGGCTTTGCGGTAGCCTTCCCGCTTTTTGAGGATGGTTATCCAGCTCAGTCCCGCCTGGGCACTTTCCAGTACAAGAAATTCGAATAACGTCTTGTCGTCTGTCACCGGTTTCCCCCACTCTTCATCGTGGTATTTCACATACAGCTCGTCGGTTCCACACCAGCCGCAGCGTCCGTTTATTATGTCTTGCATAAGCGTTATTTTTGTAATGAGGTGCTAAGATATTGCTTTCATTGCGAATAAACAAGTTATAAGTTTTATTTGAACAGGCAGTCCGGAGCTTCGCCCGTCCGGGCTTATCAGGACAACTCGTCTGCTTTGGGGACGCTTGGCTTTGGCAGCTGTCGTTTCCGAGGCAATGGCGGCTGTTCCTAAAAGCAAGGTCCCTGCCAGACTCTTCTTGAGAAAATCTCTTCGGGTGGTTTTCATTTTCTTGTTATGTTTGGTTTCTTGACAAAGTTAAAAACTTCTGCCGGTTTCCCAAGGGAATTTGGATGCAAAGGGGGGGGGAATTTGAATAATTCCGGACGTTGGAATAGCGTGCAGAACTATTTGCGGAGTAGAATGAACTATATTTCTTCCTTTGCATGGCAGTGGCTTTAAAAGAATCTGACTATTTTTGCAACAAAGACAAATCTTATAATTATGAAAAAACAATATAAATCTTTCTTGCTTCGTAGTAAAAATCTGTTGCTTGTTATCTTTGCGTTGCTTCCTTGCGCATTGCCGGCTGCCGGCATGGAAGCAATCTTGGACTTGAAGTTCAAGCAAGTGACCACACTCGACGGACTGCCCACCGATGAAGTCCAGAAGATATATCAGGATAGGGAAGGATTTATCTGGCTGGCTACCCGTTACGGGCTTTGCAAATACGACGGCTACCAGGTCACTGTCTATAAGTCGAATCTGTATGCACCCGGACTGTTGACCAATAATAATATTTATTGTCTTGCCGATGATTACGAAGGCAATTTGTGGGCCGGAACGCCGGAGGGACTGAACAAGCTCAACAAGAAGACGGGAGAGATACGCCAATATGTCGCCTCCTCCATTCCCAATAACTTGGTGTCTTGCTTGCTGGTTACGAAACAGAATGAAGTGTGGGTGGGCACGGATAGCGGATT
Organism: Bacteroides sp. L10-4; assembly: GCF_013373675.1. NCBI lineage: Bacteria > Pseudomonadati > Bacteroidota > Bacteroidia > Bacteroidales > Bacteroidaceae > Bacteroides > Bacteroides sp. L10-4. The sequence continues at coordinate 74,307 of NZ_JABXJH010000001.1, read as the reverse complement.
GTGCCTTTATGATTCGGATAAAGATTCCTTGATATTGTATGATGAACGACTGACGGGTGGGGTGCTCAAAAGAATGTCCGTCAAGTCATTGATGGAGGATGTGGACGGTGACTTGTGGATTGGAACCTGGTCGAACGGGCTTTTTCGCTATTCCACGGAGGAGAACCGGTTTTATGCTTATCCTGCGCTGAATGAACGGAACTCCGCTCATGTTATTTACCAAGATTCAAAGAAGGATATTTGGGTAGGTGGATGGGACTGCGGACTCTTTCGGCTGAATAATCCCAAAGACTTCAGAAAGCTTGCCTATACGAAATATAGCTATAAGGCAGGAGATGAGACAAGCCTTTCGGACAATATCGTGTATGACATCGTGGAAGATGTGCATACCCGTACGTTATGGATTGGCACCCGTTCCGGTCTTAGTATTATGGAACGGAGTAAGCCGGGGCGCTTCATTAATTATAAGCCCGGAAATTCATCCTTTCATCTGCCTTGCGACGAAATAAACTCATTGCTGCGCGACCGTTCCAATAATATCTGGTTAGGATCCATCGGAGGGGGAATATTGATGGTAGATACGAAAACTCCTCCGTTTGACAGCCATCTGTTGGATTTGGTTAGAGAGGGTGTTCCTACGTCAGCAGTCCGTGCCGTTTTTGCCGATGCGGAGAAGAACCTGTGGCTGGGTACGGGAAGCTATGGGCTGGCCCGCAAGGATTATGAAACCGGTAAACTGACCTTCTATACCTGTATTCCGGAATTCTCCGAAGTGGAGAGTGTACCTACTGTCAACACCGTCATCCAGCGTGCGAATGGAGAACTTTGGTTCGGCACGTATGATGGGGGACTTCTTATCTATAAGAAAGGAGAAAAAGTGAAAGTACTGACCGAGGACAATGCCGAATACCTGTTCTCTTTCTGTGTATCGGCTTTGTACGAAGACAGCCGCAAGAACTGCTGGGTGGGATGCCGTGGAGGTATGGGCGTGAGCCTTGCAGATGGCGGATATTATAAGTTTGGAGTAATGCCTTTTGAAAATGGCGGTTCGGTCGGTTGGTATCATATAAAGGACATTGTGGAAGATACGGATGGCAGCATCTGGATAGCTACTGCCAACTGTGGCATCATTCACATTACCGGCAATGTGGAGCAACCCGAAACGCTGAAGTTCAGCAACTATAGTTTCGACAATAAACGCTTGGCCGTCAACTCGGTGTTGTGCTTGCACGTAGACAAGAGTGGACGGCTGTGGGCAGGATCCGAGGGAGGAGGCTTGTATCTGTATGACCGTAAACAAAAGCTGTTTGCCGAAAAGAATCGCCGGTACAATATATCCGGCGACCTGATTGCCTCTATCGAGGAGGACGGACAAGGCAACTTGTGGATGGGGACAAACACCGGATTGGTGCAATTATATGTTCCCGCTGATGAGGATTTGTATGCAGTGCGTGTTTATACTACGGCAGATGGATTGCTGGACAACTTCTTTCTGCCGCACTCTGCTTGCTGTCGAGACGGTGAATTGTTTTTCGGTACGAATAAGGGATGCAACAGCTTTTCCCCCGCCAACTTGAAAAATTCGGGTGAGGGAGTGCACTACCTTATTACGGATATAAAAATATTCAACCGTTCGCTTGCTGCCTTGGAGCCTGATGTAAGGAAGTGCATTTCTTCTGCGTTGCCCGTGTTTGCTGAGAAGATAAGATTGCCATACGAATACAATAATTTCAGTATCGAGTTTGCTTCGCTCACCTATAAGAACCCGAATCTGAACCGATATGCCTATCAGCTTGTAGGATTTGACGATGACTGGCAATACGTGGATGCGAGTCGCCGCTTTGCCTATTATAATAATCTGAAAAGCGGCACTTACCGGTTCCGCCTGAAAGCCACCAGTGAAAACGGGGTATGGAGTGGCGAGATTCGGGAACTGAGCGTGGAGGTGCTGCCGCCATTCTGGGCTACGTGGTGGGCTTATGTCATTTACGTGCTGTTGGCAAGCGTGACTGCCTACTTCATCTATCAGGCAGCCCACAACCGCATGATGCTGCGCAACGAATTGCAGTTGCGCCAGCTCGAAAAGTCGAAATCCGATGAACTGAATCATGCCAAACTTCAGTTCTTTACCAATATCACCCACGAATTGCTCACTCCGCTTACCATCATTTCGGCCACGGTAGATGAGCTGAAAATGCAGGTTCCGGGACAAGAGGAACTTTATACGGTGATGACGAACAACATCCGCCGGTTGATTCGCTTGCTGCAGCAGATACTGGAATTTCGCAAAGCCGAAACAGGAAATTTGAAACTGCGTGTATCGCCCGGCGATGTGGCGGCTTTTGTGAAGAACGAGACAGAATCCTTCAAACCGCTTATCAAGAAGCGCAAGATACACTTCTCCCTGCTTTGCGACCCGGAATCCATATCCGGTTACTTTGATACGGACAAGCTCGACAAAATTCTGTACAACCTGCTCTCCAACGCCTCGAAGTACAATAAAGAAGGGGGCTATATACAAGTGACCTTGTCGTATGCCGATGACAAGGACTTCGTCCGGTTGCGGGTGAAAGACGATGGATGCGGTATTTCTAAGGAAAAACAGAAAACTTTGTTCAGACGATTCTATGAAGGGGATTACCGCAAACATAACACCATCGGGACGGGAATCGGTCTCTCTTTGACAAAAGATTTGGTCGATTTGCACGGTGGAACCATCTGTGTGGAGAGTGAAGAAAACAGAGGTTCCGAATTTATTGTGACGTTGCCCATAGACCGCTCCTATTTCAAAGAAGAACAGATAGACGAAGAGGCGGTACTTCCCGTACAAAAGATGATTACCTACGAGGAAGGTGCTACTGCGGAGGCAGATGCCGACGCTGCTTCGGGAAAATCCAAGCAGCACACTCTTCTGGTGGTGGAGGATAATGAAGAGTTGCTCCGGCTCATGGTGCGCCTGCTTCGCCGCGACTACAACGTGATTACTGCTGAAAATGGGCGGGAAGCCGTTACCATAGCCGACAATGAAGAGGTAGACTTGATTGTGACCGATGTCATGATGCCTGTGATGGACGGCATAGAGCTTTGCAAGTATGTAAAGAACAAACTTGAAATCAGCCACATACCGGTGCTGTTGCTCACGGCCAAAAACAAGGAAGAAGACCGCGCCGAAGCCTACGAGGTGGGGGCTGATGCCTTCATCAGCAAGCCTTTCAATCTGACCGTGCTGCATGCACGCATCCGTAATCTGCTGAAATCGAAGGAGCGTGCGGCGCATGATTTCAAGAATCAGTTGGCGTTTGAGGTAAAAGACCTTAACTATACCAGTCTGGACGAGGAGTTCATGCAGCGCGCCATTGATTGCGTAAACCGCCATCTGGAAGATTGCGATTTTGGTCAGCTTCAGTTTGTGGATGAAATGGGTACCAGCAAGTCTACTTTATATAGGAAGCTTAAATCGCTTACCGGGCTTAATACTTCCGCTTTCATCAACAATATCCGCTTGAAGGCTGCTTGTCGCATTATGGAAGAGAAGGGCAGAGTCGTTCGTATCTCAGACTTGGCATATGCAGTGGGCTTCAATGATCCTAAATATTTCAGTTCCTGCTTTAAGAAAGAATTCGGCATGTTGCCTACCGAATATCTGGAACGTTTTACTGAATGAGAATTGTCAACGCGCTTGTTGTCCGTCGGATTCCGTTACTTGGAACATCCCCGTACTGTTTAGTGCCCGAGGCATATGTTGTGCTGTTTTTCAGGGTAGAATTATGTTTCAAATAGCTCTGTAGACTATAATTCGACCAAACAGAATTATGATTGGAGTGCTGTTGGTGGACAGACTTTTATATTTGTCGCGGTTTTCACAGCATGATATAGTGTGATAATGACAAATAATTTAATGTTTAATCTTAAAGTTTATACAATGAAAAGACAGAGATTCTTTGAAGAATTCGGACTGAAGGCGTTTATCGCTTTGGCAGTTTGTATGATTCTCCTGTTGAATGTTCAGTTCGTGAACGCCCAAAGTTCAACAGTTCATGTAAAAGGTGTGGTTAACGATGTACTGGGACCGGTCATCGGTGCCAGTGTAGTAGAGAAAGGTAATACTGCCAATGGTACTATTACCGATATAGACGGTAACTTCTCTCTGAATGTTCCTTCGGATGCCACATTGGTTATCAGTTTTATCGGTTATGCCACTCAGGAAATTCCTGTGGCCGGGAAAACTTCGATGGCCATTACTTTGAAAGAAGACACCGAGGTGCTGGACGAAGTGGTGGTAGTAGGTTTTGGTACGCAGAAGAAGGTGAACCTGACCGGTTCGGTAGGGTTGGCTACTGCCAAAGACCTTGAATCCCGTCCGGTGACCAATGCCACGCAAGCTTTGCAAGGTTTGGTGCCGGGTTTGCAAATCAGTTCCTCAAGTGGTGCTTTGGATAAGACGGCTTCTATCAACATCCGTGGTAACGGTACCATCGGTAAGGGATCAAGTGGCAGTCCGCTTGTATTGATTGACGGTATGGAAGGCGACTTGAACTTGGTGAATCCGCAGGACATCGAGAGCGTTTCCGTATTGAAAGATGCCGCAGCTTCTTCTATCTATGGTAGCCGTGCGCCTTTTGGTGTCATTTTGATTACCACCAAAAAAGGCAAGAGCGGCAAGGCTACCGTAAACTACAACAACAGTTTCCGTTGGGGAAGTCCTATCAATATGCCCGAACAAATGGACTCTTATACGTTTGCCAACTTCTTCAACGAGGCAGCTCGCAATGCTGATACACAAGCTATTTTTACACCGGATGTGATGCAAAAGATGATTGACTGGCAAGCTGCCGGCAAGACAAACAGGGGTGGTATCGTAACCGATGGTAAGGTTTGGGGTAAGCCCGAAGGCGACCCGTACCTCACCAGTTGTGCCAATACGGACTGGTTCTCTGAGATTTATCGAGACAATGTGTTCTCGCAGGAACATAATGTAAGCATCAGCGGCGGTAGCGAAAAAATAAGTTATTATGCGTCATTGGGTTATTTGGACCAGGGTGGTTTGCTCCGTCACGGTACTGACAATATGAAGCGTTTCAATGCCACAGCCAAAGTGAACGCCGAACTTACCGCCTGGATGAAGTTCAATTACAGTATGCGCTTTGTCCGTCAGGATATGCTTCGCCCGACGGCTTTCAGCGCAGGTAGTAATGGTGACGGGGGCTTGTATGAGAACATAGGTCGCCAAACATGGCCCAACCTCAGTGTATATGATGAAAACGGCTATTACTTCGATAACAATGGTGGCGGTATTCCCGGACAGTTGGCTTTGGGAGGTGACCGTAATTGGCAAAGCGACCGTTTGTACCATCAGGCAGCTTTGATATTTGAGCCCATCAAGAACTGGGTGACTCACGTGGAGTTCAACTATAGTACACTTGATAGCGACACTCGCGAAATATCTCTTCCGGTTTACAATCACGATGTGAACGGCAATATCATTGATACAAAAGGCACCAGCAGCCTCTATCAGGATTATAAGAAAGAGAACTATGCCAACTGGAACATCTATTCAAATTATTCGCTTACGCTGAATGATGACCACAACTTCAAGGTCATGGTCGGTTTCCAAAGTGAAGAGATGCGCCAACGTTTCTTTAGTGCCAAGGGATATGGTTTGCAATCCGAAGACTTGCCTGAACTCGACCTTATCTCCGGTTTGGACGGTGGAGGAAAAGAACAAGCCAATGAATTGGGAGGCTACCGCAACGAATGGGCTACAGCCGGTTTCTTCGGTCGCTTGAACTACGACTATCAAGGCCGCTATATGGCCGAAGCCAACTTCCGCTACGACGGTTCTTCACGTTTCCGCGAAGGAAACCGCTGGCAGTTTTCTCCCTCCTTCTCTTTGGGATGGAACATTGCGCAAGAGTCTTTCTGGGAAGATTTCGCAGATGTATGCAACCAGTTGAAACTTCGTGCCAGCTATGGTCAGCTGGGCAATATGAACACCAATGACTGGTATCCCACTTATCGTTTGATGACACTGAATATGGCCGGTGGCAAATGGTTGCAGAATGGTGTACGCCCCAATGCAGCTTATGTGGGCGAGTTGATTAGTACGGCACTCTCTTGGGAAACCGTACGCACTTGGAATGTGGGTATCGACTTCGGATTTTTGAATAACCGACTTACCGGTACTTTCGATGTATATACCCGTTTTACCGACAATATGGTAGGTCCGGCACCGGAGCTTCCGGCTACATTGGGTATCGCTACTCCAAAGACTAACAACTGTGACTTGAAGACGGTGGGTTGGGAACTTACGTTGGGTTGGCGCGACCAGACGAACTTTGGCTTGGATTATGGGGTCAAGTTCAACCTTTCCGATGCCCGCACGTATGTAGAAAGTTATCCGGGTAACCCCACCAACGCCATCGGTAATGGCAACTTTATTGCCGGACGCGAACTTGGCGAAATCTGGGGCTTCCAGACGGTAGGCATTGCCAAGACAGAAGAAGAGATGAAAAAACACATTGCACAGGTAGGCGGACAAGACCAGATTGGTTCTAAAAAATGGGGTGCGGGTGACATTATGTATGCCGACTTGGATGGAAAGCCCGGTATTACTCGCGGCGCACAGACACTCGATGATCATGGCGACTTGACTGTCATAGGCAATGATACTCCTCGTTTCTTGTTCGGTATCGACTTGAATGCCGCTTACAAAGGTTTCGATATTCGCGCCCTCTTCCAGGGAGTGATGAAGCGCGACTACTTCCAGAACTCCGACATCTTCTGGGGTACTACAGATAGCAGCTGGTGGTCTATGGGCTTCAAGGAACATCAAGACTATTTCCGTGAAGAGCCTGTAGGTCTGGAAGGTCATCAGATTCCTGCCAATATTAATGCTTACTATCCTCGTCCCCGTTTTGACAGCAAACAGAACCACGAAACGCAGAGCCGTTACTTGCAAGATGCCTCGTACATTCGCTTGAAGAACCTGCAAGTGGGCTACACATTGCCGCGTAGCATCGTAAACAAGGCCGGTTTCCAGAACCTGCGTGTATATGTGTCGGGCGAGAACCTCTGGACCGGTACCAGCCTGATTAAGCTTTTCGACCCCGAAACCATCAGCGGTGGACGTGGCGGTAACGTATATCCTTTGTCGCGCACCGTTTCCGTAGGTCTGAGCGTAACTCTCTGACGGAGATTATTCGAGATGATATTTTGCAACAATAGAACCTTTTATATATAATAGACATAATTATGAGACATAAATATATTCAGCATATTGCACAAGTCGCTTTGGCAATGGCACTGCTTGGAGGAACTACCTCATGCGAGGATTTCCTGAACCGCGAACCTATGTCAAAACTTTCACCTGAGACTTACTATACATCGGCGGCTCAACTGGAAGCCAACTTGAATGACGAATATCCCAATATCCTGCCCTCTTACGGTCAGTGGGACTACGGTATCTATGGCGCAGACAACGATACGGACAATCAGACGGACGACTACATACACGACCGTTTTACCACCGACCAATGGAGAGTGCCTCATTCGGAGGATAACAATTGGAAGTTTGAGCGCATCTATCGTACCAACTTCTTTTTGAGTCAGGTGATGCCCAAGTTCGGAACGGCTATGGACGGATCGCAGAATACCATTGGCGGTACACTGGCGGATGTAAAACACTATATCGGTGAAATGTATTTCCTCCGTGCTTATGAATATTTCAAGAAGTTGCAACTATTCGGTGATTTTCCTATTATTACCGAACCTTTGGTGGATGAGGCGGCATCACTGGTCGAAGCCTCCAAGCGTCAGCCCCGAAACGAAGTGGCACGCTTCATCATCGAAGATTTGGAAAGGGCTGCCGAATTTATGAAAGACGTGGATAAGGCGACTACCCGCATCAACCGTGATGTGGCCCTGCTCATCAAGAGTCGTGTGGCTCTGTTTGAAGCATCTTGGCTGAAGAACTTTGCAGGTACGGCTTTTGTGCCCGGTGGTGAAGGATGGCCCGGTACTGCCTTGCACAGCGGATATGCTTATCCCGAGGGAAGCATAGAAAAGGAAATAGAGTTCTTCTTGAAGAAGGCTGCCGAAGCTGCCAAGGAAGTGGGTGACAAGTATGTGAACCAACTTACCAAAAACACTGGTCTTGTGCCGCAATCGGCCACCGACCCTGCCAACCCCATACTTGATATGTATGCGCAGGAGGATTTGAGCAATGTACCCGAAGTGCTGATGTGGCGTCAATATGCCCGTGGCGTTGAAACACACAACATCAATGCGGCTGCCTGCCGTGGTAACTATCGTATCGGCCTGACTCGTGGATTGGTGCAGAACTTCTTGATGCAGGATGGAACACCGGTCTATACGCACGGAACGTATGCTGATGGAGACGGCTACTATATGGGTGACAAGGAGATAGGTGATGTCCGTGTGAACCGTGATCCCCGCCTCAGTGTATTTTTGAAAGAACCCGGACAGAAGAACATCTTGTTTGAGGTTGACAATAACGAAGGTACGGAAGTGTTTATGGAAGAGCCTTATCCCGGCATTACCAACAGTGATAGCGAACGTGGTTACGTTACCGGTTATGTGGTTCGCAAAGGCGGTTCGTTCAATCGTAAGTATTACGCCAATGGTGGTGGTTATACCGCAGCTGTGGTATTCCGTGCTACTGAGGCTTTACTCAACTATATGGAGGCGAGCTATCTGTTGAACGGAAACTTGGACGCTACCGCACAGAATTATTGGAAAGCTTTGCGTCGTCGTGCAGGGGTGGACTAAGATTTCAACAAGACCATCGCCTTGACAGATATGAGCAAGGAGGCAGAAAACGACTGGGGAGCTTATACTGCCGGAAAGCTTGTTGACAAAACCCTCTATAATATTCGTCGCGAGCGTCGTTGCGAATTTATGGCCGAAGGTCTCCGCTATATGGACTTGCGTCGTTGGCGTGCGATGGACCAATTGATGGAGAACCCATACCATATCGAAGGTATGCACTTGTGGAATACGCCGATGGAGGAATGGTACATTGGAAAGGACGGCAAGTCAACCTTGATTGGCGATGGTTCTGAAAATTCGAACGTTTCCTCCAAGGAGCGTAGTGAATACCTTCGTCCGTTCGAGCGCTATGCTGCTCAACCGGGGTATGAAGGCTGTACTTGGAAGATGGCTCACTACTTGCAACCCATCATGGTGAAGCAGTTGCAACTTACTGCCTCTACGCCGGGCGATCCCTCAACTTCAGTGATTTACCAGAATCCGTTCTGGCCTGTTACAGCAGACCAGCCGGCAGAGAGATAAGGCGAAAAACGTTTTCAATAGGTATTTGACTTTTTAAGAGGATGGAATCTGCTACGGATAAGTAGCGGTTCTGTCCTCTATTTATATAATATGAATCAGTATGAAAAGAGTATTAATCTTATTGGGTTTGTTTGTCTTGCTGGCAACGGTCGGCAAGGCTCAGAATAATTGGAAAGACATTGACGGCGAGTATATCAATGCGCACGGTGGGGGGATATTGGCCTACGGTGGCAAATATTATTGGTTTGGCGAGCACCGTCCGGCCAAAGGATTCATCACCGAAGTAGGGGTGAATTGCTATTCATCCACTGATTTATGTAGCTGGAAGCACGAGGGAGTTGCCTTGTCTGTATCACCCGAAGCGGAAAGTGAGATAGGGAAAGGTTGTATTATGGAGCGTCCTAAGGTGATATACAATAAGAAGACCGGAAAATTTGTTCTGTGGTTTCATCTTGAATTGAAGGGTAGGGGGTATGAAGCGGCCCGTGTTGGTATGGCGGTAAGCGATACTCCTGCGGGGCCTTATCGCTTTGTCCGTTCCATGCGTGTTAATTCCGGAATATTTCCGATGAATATGTCTCTGTCGGACAGAAATATGAAATGGGATTGGGATAAATATAAGGAATGGTGGACTCCGGAGTGGAGAAAAGCAGTCGAGAAAGGGCTTTTTGTACATCGTGACTTGAAGGACGGACAAATGTCCCGCGATATGACCTTGTTTGCGGATGATGATGGAAAGGCTTATCATATCTATTCGTCCGAAGAGAATCTTACTTTGCAGATTGCCGAGCTGACGGATGATTATCAAGGCTACACAGGAAAATATATCCGTCTCTTTCCGGGCGGTCACAATGAAGCACCGGCTATTTTTAAACACGACAATATCTATTGGATGATAACATCCGGCTGTACCGGTTGGGATCCTAATGAAGCTCGTATGTTTTCGGCTCCTTCCATCTGGGGACCGTGGACGCAACATCCGCATCCGTTTATCGGGCCGGGAGCTGAAAAGACATTTGGCGGACAAGGCACTTTTGTGTTTCCTGTATCAGAAGACAAATTCATTTTCATGGCGGATGTGTGGAAACCGGATAGCTTGATGTATTCCCGCTATATTTGGCTACCTGTTGAATTTGACAAAGCGGGAATACCTGTCATAGAGTGGAAAAACAATTGGAAACCGAGGTGAATTCAGGATTTTTATTTGGATAATCTGGAGTGGTTGTGTCACCCCTTCTTAACGCTTGTTTTTAGGCGCGGATTACGCATATTATGCGGATTCAATACCGTAAAATCCGCATAATATGCGTAATCCGCATCTAATATTATAACATTGTGAAAGTACTCATGTGCTTTTGACGCATTGTTCATGATTGTAGAGTAGACTCCTGCTTTTTATTCTAAACAAGAAGAAAGTTATTTCTTTTCCCCGAAGTCCTCTTGCTGCTTTTCTACCTCTTTCAGCCTTTTTGCATTCAACTTCTTCAGTAATTGTTCTTGTTTCAACTCTGCATCCGATTTGGCAGTTCCTTCTTCCAATCCGGTGGTGGAAGAGGCTGGAATGAGTGCCGCTTCTTTTTCTGAATATACTAACGGATGTTCTGCCGCCACACTCTCCAGCTCCAATACGGCACTGACCGGCATTTGCGAACCTTCAAACAAGACACTTGCCGACACTTTTATTTTACCCGGCTTCAATGTCGACTGTATCAGTGCCGGTGCAGTTCCCCACTTTATCGGAGCCGGATTAGCCAGCACACCCGCATTTCCCAAAATACGTCCCTCGCCTTCTACATGAAATTTCACATAATAATTATTCAGCCTTTTAATCGTCCCATTCCCATCAGCTACGGCAGCTACTATAGTTACAAAGTCAGAAGCGTCAGCCTTCAAAGCCACATTCTCGTCATCTACCCATAGCAACAACTTTTCCGGACGTCGCGCCGGAAACCTTTCATGTGTAGCAACGACCTTTCCATCAATCAATCCTTCGGCCTGCAACCAAACTTCGGACTGTTTCTGTTCCCGGGCCAGTGCCTTATCCTCCATAAAATCGTACACATCACGAAATGTTATGATTGGTGAAGGCATACCTCGGGGTGTTGCAGGCTTGATATAAGTAAACGATTTTCCATTTCTCAGAAAAGTAAGCCTCACTTCCTCGCAGTTAGAATAAACAGTTACATCCTTACCGGAAAATGGAGTCATTTCATGAGCAATATATACCATAGGCCCTGTTTCGAACAACTGTTCCTGTTTCTTTGGAGAGCGTTGTGCTTTGAACATATAGTAAGCATATTTAGGTTGGCGGAACACGTCCATCAGCCCACCATAGAACGGATCGGGATGATATCCACGCTGATGGTCGAACGAATGCCAGAGGCAGCCTCCCATATGCTGACGGGGAGTACGACACAGAGCGTCGTAAGAAGTATAGACATAATGGGGATTGGCATAATGCAGCGCCTGTACAAGCATAGGTTGCTCCTCCCAGTTACGCGCTACACGACTGGGGGAGTTATGAGAACCCCAGTCATCCACATTGTCGCCCCATTCGAGGGTAAAATAAGTGATGGTAGAATCTGCTTTTTCAACATGCCACATCTTGCCGTCGAAGTACGGGTGGGTAAATAATACCGGAAAATGTTCATGCCCGCGTGCTTCACGGTCGCAACCGGAATAACAATACGGATAAGGGTATTCTTGGGCTACAATATCCCTGGTCTTTTTGGCAAACTCCTCCGGATACCAAGTCTCATTGAGGACTGGTTCCCATAACCATACACAAGCATGATTACGGTCACGACGCACCAAATTGCGAATGTCACGATATACATGTTGTGCAAATTCGGGAGCATCATTCTAGAACTGCCAGCCCGGAGTATTGACTATGACAAACAAGCCAAGTTCGTCGCACGCATCCATGAAAGCCGGGTCTTGAGGACAATGAGCATTACGAATTACTTTCATTCCGGCATCACGCAGTTTCTTGGCATCACGCCAATGGATACTGTTGGGAACTGCATTACCTACCACTGCAAAATCCTGATGGCGGTTGGCACCTATCAGCGGGCTTTCATAAGGCTTGCCATTCAACCAAAAACCTTCCTTGCCCTTAAACTCCACACTACGAATACCGATACGACGGCAATATCCGTCCACTACATTCCCTTCACAGTCACTGATACGTACGTTCAGATTATATAAAACCGGATTTTCCGGGCTCCACAACAACGGATTTTCTACAAACATCTTATTATGCGAAACAACAGCCTTACCTGCATGTACTTGTATCTTATTCGTCATCGAAACTGCTTGCCTGCCGTCCGGCCGTAACAGTTCATACTCCACCATACCCGTAAAGTCTTTACGGCCATCATTCCGTACTTGTGCTTTCAGCAATACTTCGGCCGAAGCCTCCGATACTTTATCATAAGCCACGCACAATCCTCCACCGGCTATTTCATCCTCAAAGCTCGGGTCGGTAATGAAGACTGGGTTATGCGCTATCAGCCAGCAATCACGATAGATGCCCCGAAATAAGTAAAGTCAAGCATTTCCTGCGCTTTTCCCAGAGGATAGGCCGGATTGTTACTGTTATCTGCCCATACGGCTATCACATTATCTTCTCCCCATTTCAAGACTTCAGTCATGTCAATCACTATCGGCAAATATCCCCCGAAATGTTCGGTCATCAATTGCCCGTTGACAAATATCCTGCTTTTCCCCATAATAGCTTCAAAATGAAGGAAAAGCTTTTTCCCTTTTAAAGTGTCAGCCGGAGTAAAATGCTTGCGATACCATACCTCTCCCTGATAATTAACGCAGCCGCTGGCTTCCGTGGGCAGATATTCAATGCCGTTGGGCAAAGAAACTACTGTCCAGCTGCTGTCGTCAAAGTCCGCTGTTTCAGCCTCTGCAACGTCTCCTTTATAGAAACGCCAGGCAGGATTCATGGAGAAGACCTCACGTCCGGAATTCGGCAACTCAAAAAAGCCGGCAGTGGAAAACTTGGGTTTATAAGTGATGGAGGCGCTTCCGCCTGTACATCCGGTTGCTTTCCCTTGTACATCAGCGTATCCGAAAAGGAAAATGCACAACAGTAATAGGATTTTTTCAAAATTTATCATGACATCTCTTTTATTGTTACCTACAAAGAAAATGCCTTTTCTACTAAATATATGTATGGCTGATTTGTTTTTTCACGTAAACCATTACGTAAGGATGCGGAATAGTTCTTTTACTTCATAAAGGATTGTCGAAGAGTTATTGGGCAATGCTTAAAGAGAAAGTCATTTAGAAGAACAAGTTGTTTTAATACTGCTTTCTCTTATCTGCAGGTGTGTAGGTAGAATCACTTGCTTGACTGTCTTTTCGCCCTTTATCTGTTCTATCAGAAGTAGGCAGGCGCTTTCCCCCATTTTGTATGTTTGATGGGATATGGCAGACAGTTTCGGTTCTACATAGTTGGGATGTTGTTCGTCCGTATATCCTATAATGGCGATGTCTTCCGGAATACGCAGCCCGTGGCTCTTGATGACTTCCATGGCTGCAAAAGCCAGTGTGTCGTTCATGGCCAAAATCGCATCGGGAGGATTGGGGAGTGAAAGCAGTGTTTCCGTGGCAATTTTTCCTTCTTCAAAATCTATTTTTCTGCATACGACAAGTTCCTTTTCAATGGGAATGCGGTTGTTGCGCAATGCCTCCAGATAACCATGCTTTCTTTTTCTTACAATATCCAGATGGTTGGCTCCTCCTATGAATGCCACCCGTCTGCTGCCATTGTCCAGCAAATGTTGGGTGGCCATGAGTGCGGAGTAGGCTCCATCTGCCACTACTGAAGAAAATTGTTCCGTGAGGCAGACACGGTCGAACAGTATGAGTGGCATGTTGATGTCTTTCAAGGCAGAAAAATGGGAATAGTCTGTTGTCTCCTGGGATAGGCAGGCAATGATTCCTTCCACCCGCATGTTTACTAGGTTCTGGATGTTCCTTTTCTCATATTCGTATGACTCATGCGAGGTTGTGATGATGATGAAGTATCCGTTTGCAATGGCTGTGTTCTCTATGCCGTTCAGAATGGAGGCGAAGAAATGGGTTACGATGTCTGGTACTATCACGCCGATAGTGCGTGGTGCGTTTTTCCGCAAGCTTAGTGCGAACGGGTTGGGACGATAGTTCATTTCTTTTGCTAGTTTTTGGGCTTTTGCGCAAAGCTCAAGGCTGATTTCAGGACTGTTTTTTAAGGCTCTGGATACAGTAGGTACGGATACTCCCAGTGCTTCGGCAATATCCTTCAGTGAGATAGGCTTTGGTTTTATCATGGTCAGTCAGGCGTTTCTATGATTCACTTGCAAAGAAACTATATTTCCTTTTAACGACAGAACGCACTGCCGTTTTTTTTTACGTAAACCGTTGCGTGTTTTTTTTGATTATTATGTCTTCCGGCAAGGTTGTTTTCGTCTTACTTTTGCGGTATACGGAAAAACAACTTAAATTTTAGAAATATGCAATACCATGAAATTGGAAAAACCGGAATGAAAGTGTCGTCACTCAGTTTCGGAGCTTCTTCTTTGGGAGGGGTTTTTCATGATATTAAAGAAAAAGAAGGTATTGAGTCGGTGTTTATTGCTATTGAGTCAGGGATGAATTTTATAGATGTCTCTCCTTATTATGGTCATTACAAAGCTGAAATCATTTTGGGAAAGGCTTTGAAGGATATTCTCCGTAACAGCTATTATCTTTCCACCAAGGTGGGACGTTATGGAAAGGATGGGATGAATACGTGGGACTATTCTGCCAAACGTGTTGTAGAAAGTGTCTATGAAAGTATGGAAAGATTGCATATTGATTTCATTGATTTAATCAATGTACATGACATTGAATTTGCCGATTTAAATCAGGTGGTCAGTGAAACCCTGCCTGCCTTGGTGGAACTGCGTGAGAAAGGAGTGGTGGGTCATGTCGGAATCACAGACCTGCAACTGGAAAATCTGAAATGGGTAATAGATCATACACCGGAGGGGACGGTGGAGTCTGTTCTGAACTTCTGCCATTACTGCTTATGCGACGATAAGTTGGTGGATTTCCTTGATTATTTCGAGTCCAAAGGGATAGGGGGTATCAATGCCTCTCCGCTTTCTATGGGTTTGCTGACCGAACGGGGTGTTCCGGCATGGCATCCTGCTCCGGCTCTGCTGGTAGAAGCATGCCGCAAGGCGATGCTGCATTGCAGGGCGAAGAATTATCCGATAGAAAAACTGGCTATGCAGTTCTCCGTGAGCAATCCGCGTATAGCTACTACATTATTCAGTACGGCAAATCCTCAGAATGTAAAAAGCAATGTTGCTTTTATTGAGGAACCGATTGATTGGCAGTTGGTACACGAGGTGCAGGATATTGTTGGTGACCAGCGACGTGTGAGCTGGGCAAATTCATAAGAAAGGGCTGGCTATGGATTATACAATCATAGATGCGCATGCCTATTTGTTGTTGCGGCAAGATACGATGGTGGATGGCTTGCCTGTTCGCACTTTGGAACAAAATTATTCCTGCCGGAGCAATTATCAGCAGATGTTGGAATTCATCCGGGAATCGGGTGCTGATGTTGTGATTGAGGCTGTAGGCAGTTCTGTAACATATGTGATGGCGGCGGATGAAGTCGGATTTGCGGGACGTATGGTCTGCATAGGATATGTTAAGAGTGAGGTTACGTTTCAAACAAAGCTATTTGTACAGAAAGAACAGGATACTCGTGGCTCACGGAATGCGTTGCCGGCAGATTTGTAGAGCCTGAAAAGGTGTTGGATGTCATGAGGGAGTTGGCGGCAAATCCGGGAAAGGTATTTCGGATATTGTTTGAGTTATAGAAAATGATAAATTATTGTATCTGTATTTAAATTGTTGAACTTCAAATAAATGTGTAAAATGAAGAAACTATTGACATTGATTGGGGCAAGCCTTTTGTCCGTATCGCTTTGTGCGCAGATAACGGAACGTGAACGTCCTGCCGAATGGATGCAATTGGTAAAGGGCGGACGTTTTATGGATCGGTTTCAACCTATGCCTGAAGGTGTTTCAGCTCAGGGCATCTGGGGAGCAGACAGTGTGCTGAACCGCTACGTGGATAATGGAATTGAACTTCCCGGAACATCCTTTTGGGGAGGGAATATCTTGCAGAGTGCCGATGGCAAATATCATCTGTATGTATGCGGCTGGCCGGAGGAATCTCCCAGAGGACACATGTTCTGGCCCAGCTCGACGGTTTATCATGCTGTGAGTGATAATTCTACCGGTCCCTTTAAAATACGCAATTCGGTGGGCAAGGGACACAATCCCGAAGCCTTCCGGCTGGAAGACGGACGTGTAGTGGTTTATGTGATAGACGGCTACTATATAGCTGATAAAGAAGACAGTTCTGTTTGGACATACGGACAGTTTGATTTTGATGCGCGTGACCGCAAGATTATAGAAGGGCTTTCAAACCTTACCTTTGCCCACAGGCAGGATGGTTCCTACTTGGCGGTGTGTCGTGGAGGAGGCGTTTGGATTAGTAAAGATGGTCTTTCTACTTATTACCAGTTGACGGATAAAAGGGTTTATCCTCCTGTGGAAGGTCGGTTTGAAGACCCGGTGGTATGGCGGGATGACCTTCAGTATCATTTGATAGTGAACGATTGGTTGGGACGAATAGCTTTCTATCAGCGTTCAAAAGACGGGGTTCATTGGATTATTGAACCGGGCGAGGCTTATGTGCCGGGTATTTCTTTTCACAAAGACGGTGAGGTGGAATCTTGGTTTAAGTACGAACGTCCTAAAGTTTTCCAAGATGAACACGGACGGGCGACTCAGATGAACTTTGCTGTTATAGATACAATAAAATGGGAAGATTTGCCCGGTGATAGGCACAGTTCCAAGAATATCTGTATTCCGCTGAACAAAGGTATGTTACTTTCTGTCTTGAATGAGAAAGAGGTGACTTCCTCTACGCGTACCATAAAAGTGAGAATTGCTGCGGAAGAGGGATTTAATCCTCAAACCGAAGTGGATGTACAGTCGCTGCGTTTTGGCTCTTATAAGGAGGTGAACTTCGGGCGAGGCTGCAAACCTTTGAAGACATGTGTCTCAGGCAAAGATTTGATTGTTGTTTTCTCCGGCAAAGGAAGCGGAATTACCGCTGAAGAGTTTGCTCCGAAGATGATAGGTAAAGATAAGGCAGGTAATATGCTTTATGGTTATGCACGTCTGCCTTATGTAGACTACCAACTAGCTTTACTTTCTGCCCGGCGTCCTGTGTACGACAAAGGAAAAGGAGAGTTACGACTGGAGGTACAGAATTTTGGTTTGTCAGCGTCTAAGGCTGTTGAAGTTGAGGTGAGATCTGGCAGAAACTGTTTAGGGCGAGTGCAAGCAGGTGCATTACAGCCTTATGAAACCGTAAATTTGTCGTTAAAGCCTGCATCAGCTTCTTTTGATGAAAAGTCCGGATATGAAGTGGTCTTTCTGCAAGATGGAGTAGAAGTGGAAAAGAATGTTTTTGAGTAAAAGATTGCCCATGTTGGGACGGTGTGCATATAATCTTCAAGATTGTGCATGAACTGATACTTACTTATTATCAACAGGGCTGATTCTCGTACTCCATCACATGATATAGTGTGCCGAACCGTGACTTGCGGGACGGCACTTCATGTCTCTGCAATATCCTTTCGAATACATTCATTTGCTCATTCGGGACGCTATATTCACATCTTCCCGGGATATTTCCGGATTCCGGGAAGATGTGATGAATATGAGATACCTCATCTTACTTTTTTACAAGATATGATTCATGGCAGGAGTTCTGCTTTATAATATAATCGAAATCAATATTTGAAGCTTTGTGTCTTTACGTAGACTTTGAAGTCTTTGATTCCACCCGGTACTTCGCTCTCCATTCTGGGAAGATACTGTATGCCGGTCAGTGTACGGGTGCTGCCCAAATCAATCACAACTGCATGTGAGTATGGAGTACCTTTTGTTGTGCTCCAGTAGGTTGATTCCTGGAGGTCGAAGAGCTTGTCAGCAGAACAGTTGACGTGGGATACGTCTTCGCTGTCGGCATAGTTGACAATCCAGGGCTCTCGTGACAAACGTTCTCCATTCTCATCCAGCAGATACATTTCGGCGATACAAGCCAAGTCTTTTCCGTCTTGTGAGTTCAAGGCTTCCAGGCAGATATAGCGTCCGGTGACGGGCTGGGCAAATTTGCGTTCCTGCCAGCCGTTGCCGGGATTGAAGCTGCCGGAGAGAACGGGCTGCTCACCGGACAAGTCAAGGTTTTCGCCCTCATTTCGGTGTGTCAGCGATTTGGTGACAAGTAATTGGTCTAGCAATGGTTCGCTCAGACCTTCGGACTTGGCTTCTTTGGGACCGATGATGTCGAAGACAATCACTTCATTCTCGCCTTGCTTCAACCAGCATCCCGGGATGTAGAGGGTCTGTTGTGGGCCGATTTCCCAAATGCGTCCCATGGCGTGTCCGTTGACATAGACAAATCCTTTGCCCCAAGTCTCGAAGTTAAGGAATGTGTCGCTGGGCTTGTTCACCTTGAAGGTGGCACGGTAGCAACCCGGAATGCGTTGTCCTGATTCATCTTTCAGTGAGCCAATGGGCTGGAACTTCATGTTCTTATAAAAATCGTATGTATCTTCGAGATTATAGACTTCCCAATCTTTCAGGTTACAGGTAAAAGGACGGCCGTCAATATTTACGGTAAGTTCTACGCTTTGGGTGATACCCTTGAGGTCCTTGATGGCACGTCCAAAGTTGATGCGGCCCATGGCTTCTACCAGAATGTCGAGGCGTGCACCTTTGGGGCAGGCGGGGAATTCCAGTTGCTTTTCACCGTTGCGTCGGTCCAGTTTGCCGATGTATTTGCCGTCCAGGAAAACTTGGGCGTAGTCGTGCACATCGTTTACGGTAAGCAAGGACGGGATTTTCATTTCGGGCAATGTGGTACGGTAGAGGATGCTTCCGAATCCCTGGTCATATTCCTCCATGGTGCGGATGTTGCGGTCTTTCTTGGCAGCAGGAAGGTTGTCGAACAAAGGAGCCATTTCAGTAAATTGGAAAGCTGGAATGCGTATGGGCTTGATTAAAGCTGGAACTTTAGTCTGCTTCTCACCATCCATGTATTTGGATAATGTTTTCCGTAATTCCCAGTATTTGGGAGTGGTCTGTCCAGATTCACTGATAGGGGCATCGTAGTCATAAGAGGTAACGTCGGGGGCGAATCCCGGCGAGTTTGCTCCTGCCCAGTGTCCCCAGTTGGTTCCTCCGTGGGTCATGTAGAGGCTGAAGGAGATGCCTTTGGATAACATTTCGTCAATACCGGCAATCATGTCGGCAGCCGGACGGGTTTCGTGGTTGGCTCCCCACTTGTCGAACCAGCCGCTCCAGAACTCGGAGCACATCAGCGGGCTGTCGGGACGGAGCTTCTTCAGCGGTGCAAACTGTTGGTCGATGTTGGCTCCCGTACCGAAGTTCATGGTCCATGCTAGGTCGTGGAGTCCGTTCTTGGTGAAGTTGGACGCCCAGTCGCATTGGAACAGTGCTACGCCGGGGTAATTGGCGCGTACAATGTCGCGGATTTGCGATACGTAACCTTTGTCTTCCCCATAGGAGCCGTATTCGTTTTCTACTTGTACCATGATGATGGGACCTCCGTTCTGTATGGTCATACCGGCTACCTGCCCGGCAACGGCTTTTTCAAAGATATCTACACGTTCCATGAAGTAGGGGTCAGATTCGCGCAGGCGTATGTCCTTCTTCTTGAGCAACCACCAGGGCAGTCCTCCCATTTCCCATTCGGCGCAGACGTACGGTCCCGGACGCAGGATGACATACATGTTATTTTGCTGGCATAGGCGGCAGAACTCTGCCAGGTCATTTTGTCCGCTGAAGTCGAACACTCCCGGCTGAGACTCGTGGGAGTTCCAGAATACATAAAGGCAGATAGTGTTCATGCCCAGTGCCTTGCATAGCTTGATGCGTTGGTCCCAATAGGCTTTGGGGATACGTGGATAGTGCAGTTCTGCGGCTTTGATGACAAACGGTTTGCCGTTCAGCAGGAAAGTACCCTTTCCGGCTGAGAAGTCACCTTGTCCTTCCCATTGGGTATGCGGGTTCCAACTGTCGCGCCAGGGTATCGTGATTGTTCCGTCTTTGCTGAATTCAAGCGGGAGCCATACGTAGCGTGAATCCTCAAGATCTTTCTTCTTCCAACGGTCGAACATGGCGATGTAGGCGTTTCCTTTTCCATAGACTTGCTGTACGTAGGTGCTTTGCGCGTAGAAGGTCTTGTCTGCATCAAGACCGGTACACGGATTGCCGATGATAGTCCATTGCCCCATGATGGAGTCTGCCACTGCCAATTCGGCCACATTGGGGTCCCAGCCGGTGCAACCGGAAGAGAGCATATAGTACTTGCCGTTGTATTTGAATACAGCCGGTGCTTCGCGGCTTTGCTTTACGAAGTTGCGTGTATAGCGGCCGCTGGGTTTCAGGTAGTCGTCCGTCAGCTCGCTTATATATAAGGTGGCGTTGTTTTCCGAAGAGTAGAACTGATATGCCTTGCCGTTATCATCAACAAACACTGTCTGGTCGCGGCTCATCGCACCGTTGGGACGGAAACTACCTACATAGGTGAATGTCCCGGTAGGAGAATCGCTGACCGCTACGCCGGCACACGCCTTACTGTAGTCGGCGCTTTCCACATGTGCCCACATGACGAATTTCTTTGTCTTTTCGTTGTAAATCACTTTAGGACGTTCCAGCACCTTACTGGGGTGTAGGTCGTGTTTCTCGTCGTCTTTCACTGCAGGTAGTACGATACCTTCGAACTTCCAGTTCAGCAGGTCTTTTGAAGAGTAGCAGCTTACACCGGTTACGTCGGTGCGGTAGCATTCCCATGTGGCCCATTCGGGCAGGATAGTTTCCCCTTTTTTGTATTCACCGTACCAATAGTAGGTTCCTTCATGATAAAGAAGGCCGCCGCCATGAGCGTTGATGGGATTGCCGTCCGTGTCCTTCCAGATATCCCCGGGTATGATTGCGGCACTTTTCGTTTGTGCTTTTGTTTTTGCAGATGGCAGGCAGCAAAGGCAGACCAATAATGCAAAACTCCAAATAATTTTCTTTTTCATTTAAGAATTTGGTATTAGATAATTAATAAATCATTTTTATGTTTGCGGCAAAGATATGCGAAAGTTGAGAAATGGAAGGTAGGTAAATATGTCAAAAAGGAGAGATTATAGTTCTAATCTCTCCTTTTTGTGATGTTTTTCTGTCTTTTTTATTGAGTTTGTATTTGTTTCTTAAGTTATAGGTAGGGGGTATTGTGTTTTATAACATGCTTCCCTCTGTTGTTTTTCTTTTAATTAATGCCTAATTTGCGCCTCACAAAAGTTAACGGCATCATCGTATGTCAGGTTATTCACTTAAAATCTTAATATATCATGAAAGTATATCAGACGAATGAAATTAAGAACATTGCCCTCCTTGGCAATGACGGCTCGGGTAAAACCACTCTCACGGAAGCGCTGCTCTTTGAGAGTGGTATTATAAAACGTCGCGGCAGAATTACTGCCAAGAATACAGTCAGCGATTACTTCCCGGTGGAACAGGAATACGGCTATTCTGTGTTTTCCACCGTTTTCCATGTGGAGTGGAACGGCAAGAAACTGAATATCATCGACTGTCCGGGTAGTGATGACTTTGTAGGAGCTGCCATGACGGCACTCAACGTTACTGATACTGCCATTCTGCTGCTGAACGGGCAATACGGTCCCGAGGTAGGTACGCAGAACCATTTCCGTTACACAGAGAAACTGGGTAAACCGGTCATCTTCCTGGTAAACCAGCTCGATAATGAGAAGTGCGATTATGACATGGTGCTTGAGCAGTTGCAATCCATATACGGCCCGAAGGTTGTGCCGGTGCAATATCCTTTGGCTACCGGACCGAGTTTCAATTCGTTGATTGATGTACTTTTGATGAAAAAATATTCGTGGGGACCCGATGGCGGTGCTCCCACTATCGAAGATATTCCTGCCGAAGAAATGGAGAAGGCGACAGAACTGCACAAGGCATTGGTGGAGGCTGCTGCCGAACATGACGAAGGCCTTATGGAGAAATTCTTTGAGCAGGATTCTTTGACCGAAGATGAAATGCGCGAAGGTATCCGCAAGGGATTGGCTTCACGCGGTATGTTCCCGGTATTCTGTGTCTGCGCCGGCAAGGATATGGGCGTACGCCGTCTGATGGAATTCTTGGGTAATGTGGTACCGTTTGTGGACGAAATGCCGCCGGTGCATAATACACGCGGTGAAGTGGTGCAACCGGATTCCAACGGACCGACTTCCCTGTATTTCTTCAAGACTGCCGTTGAACCGCATATCGGTGATGTTCAGTACTTCAAGGTGATGAGTGGCAAGGTGCACGAAGGTGATGACTTTACCAATGCAGACCGTGGTTCCAAGGAGCGTATCGCCCAGATTTATGCTTGTGCCGGTGCAAACCGCATCAAGGTAGAGGAAATGGTAGCCGGTGACATCGGCTGTACGGTGAAGCTGAAGGACGTGCATACCGGTAATACTTTGAATGGAAAGGGTTCTGAAAGCCGTTTCAACTTCATTAAATACCCGAACTCAAAATATTCACGTGCCATCAAACCGTTGAACGAGTCGGATACGGAAAAGATGATGGTTGCTTTGAACCGTATGCGCGAGGAAGACCCGACATGGGTGATAGACCAGTCTAAGGAACTGCGTCAGACTATTGTACATGGACAGGGTGAATTCCACTTGCGTACCTTGAAGTGGCGTCTGGAAAACAACGAGAAGCTGCAAGTCAAGTTTGAAGAACCGAGAATACCATATCGTGAAACGATTACGAAAGCTGCGCGTGCGGATTATCGCCATAAAAAACAGTCGGGCGGTGCAGGCCAGTTCGGTGAAGTTCATCTGATTGTTGAGCCTTACTATGAAGGTATGCCGATGCCCGAAACCTATAAGTTTAATGGGCAGGAGTTCAAGATGAATGTCAAGGGTACCGAAGAAGTGTCATTGGAATGGGGTGGCAAGCTGGTGTTTGTCAACAGTATCGTGGGGGGCTCCATTGATGCACGCTTCATGCCGGCTATCCTGAAAGGTATCATGTCGCGTATGGAGCAGGGACCGTTGACAGGTTCGTATGCCCGCGATGTACGCGTCATCGTATACGATGGAAAGATGCACCCGGTGGATTCCAATGAAATTTCTTTCATGCTGGCAGGACGAAATGCGTTTAGCGAAGCATTCAAGAATGCAGGTCCGAAGATTCTGGAACCCATTTATGACGTGGAGGTATTCGTTCCGTCGGACAAGATGGGTGACGTGATGGGTGACTTACAGGGACGCCGTGCCATGATTATGGGTATGAGCAGTGAGGCAGGTTACGAGAAACTGAGCGCCAAGGTGCCTTTGAAGGAAATGTCATCTTACTCTACGGCACTTAGTTCGCTGACTGGCGGACGTGCTTCGTTCATCATGAAGTTTGCCAGCTATGAACTCGTTCCGAGTGATGTACAAGATAAGCTGATCAAGGAATTTGAGGCCAAGCAAGCTGAAGAATGATTCTTGGTGGTTGGTAGTTTTGTTGTTGTAACTACCGGCTGCTAATATAACATTTGTTAAAGCCGTTATTACTTCATGGCAAGTAATGACGGCTTTTTTCATTAATGTAGATTAAGAACATGTGGAATTGTGAATTGAATGATTAATTTTTTATTAAATTTGCAAACCAAAGAGTTGTGTTTTTGTTATAATGTTCATAATACCACCTAAAAAATGGTCTTCGGTTAATTTACGAGAACATCCGGTTAAATCAGGTTAATTGGTTAGGAATGTTAATTAGGGAGTGTTAATTTTGTGACTATGAAAAAGTCAACTATATGGATATTAGGTATCGTTATGGGGCTTTCCTTTCTCAGTTTGCTGTATCTGCAGATAGGCTATATTGAGGAAATGGTAAAGATGCGTAACGGACAATTTGAAGAATCGGTGAAGCGCGCGTTGATGGCTGCTTCGAAACAGGCAGAGTCTGCAGAGGTTGTGCGTTGGCTGAATGAGGATATTACCGAAGCGGAAAAGAAGGCGTGGGAACAGTCGCAAGGCAGTAGCGGGGTGATGCGGACCCAGCGGTTTGTGATGACGGCTCCGGACGGCAGTGTCCGTTCTTCGGTGGAATTGAAGACTTTCAGCAACGAGCCTTCTGCATTGCCAAGAGCGATGATTTCACGCAAGCATGGGGCAAGAACCATTCCTCAGACTTCACGCTCGCAGATAGAGATGCTTAAAAACCGCTATCTTTATCAGCGTGCGTTGGTGGACGAGGTAGTGTTGCAGATGGTATACAATGCCAGCGACAAGCCGATTGAGGAACGTGTTAATTTCAAAAGTTTGGACCAGTATCTTAAAGCAGGTTTGATAGAGAATGGTCTTGGTGATATGGATTATCACTTCAAGGTGATAGACCGGGAGGGCAGAGAAGTATACCGTTGTTCGGATTATAGCGATGTTGGGAGTGAAAGCTCTTATTCGCAGCCATTGTTTTTGAATGATCCGCCTGCCCGTATGAGTATCGTCAAGATACACTTTCCCGGAAAGAAGGATTATATCTTCGATTCGGTCAGGTTTATGATACCGTCGATGATATTTACTTTTGTACTGTTGGTGACGTTCATCTTTACGATTTACATCGTGTTCCGCCAGAAGAAGCTGACGGAGATGAAGAATGATTTCATCAACAATATGACGCACGAGTTCAAGACGCCGATATCGACTATTTCTCTGGCAGCGCAGATGTTGAAAGACCCGGCTGTGGGTAAATCTCCGACTATGTTCCAGCATATATCGGGTGTCATCAACGATGAAACGAAGCGTTTGAGATTTCAGGTTGAGAAAGTGCTTCAGATGTCAATGTTCGATCGGCAGAAGGCCACTTTGAAGATGAAAGAACTGGATGCAAACGAATTGATAACAGGTGTCATCAATACCTTTACGCTGAAAGTGGAGCGTTATAATGGAAAGATTGAGTCGGAGCTTAAAGCTACGAATCCCGTAATCTTTGCCGATGAGATGCATATCACCAATGTGATTTTCAACCTCATGGATAATGCAGTGAAGTATAAACGCCCGGATACGGATTTGCAATTGACGGTAAAGACTTGGAATGAGTCGGGCAAACTGATGATTTCGATTCAGGATAACGGTATCGGTATCAAGAAGGAGAATTTGAAAAAGATATTTGAGAAGTTCTATCGTGTGCATACAGGTAATCTGCACGATGTGAAGGGCTTCGGCTTAGGATTGGCTTATGTGAAGAAAATTATTATGGATCATAAGGGAATCATCCGGGCGGAAAGTGAACTGAACGTAGGAACTAAATTTATTATTGCATTACCTTTATTAAAAATTGATTGATATGGACGAGAAACTGCGTATTTTATTGTGCGAAGATGATGAAAATCTTGGCATGCTTTTAAGAGAATATTTACAGGCAAAAGGCTATGCTGCCGAGTTATATCCCGATGGAGAAGCAGGCTACAAGGCTTTCTTGAAGAATAAATATGACTTGTGTGTGTTTGATGTGATGATGCCGAAAAAAGACGGATTCACACTGGCACAGGAAGTGCGTGCGGCCAACGCTGAAATCCCCATTATCTTCTTGACGGCAAAGACGTTGAAGGAGGATATTCTGGAAGGCTTCAAGATTGGTGCCGATGACTACATTACAAAGCCTTTCAGTATGGAAGAGCTGACTTTCAGAATTGAAGCTATCTTGAGACGCGTTCGCGGAAAGAAGAACAAGGAAAGCAATATCTATAAAATTGGTAAGTTTACATTCGACACGCAGAAACAGATTCTGGCGACCGCCGAGAAGCAGACCAAACTGACCACCAAAGAATCCGAACTACTGGGTTTGCTTTGTGCGCATGCCAACGAAATCTTACAGCGTGACTTTGCGTTGAAGACTATCTGGATTGACGATAACTATTTCAATGCACGCAGTATGGATGTATATATTACGAAGTTGCGTAAGCACCTGAAAGAGGATGATTCGATTGAAATCATCAATATTCACGGAAAGGGATATAAACTGATTACTCCGGAAGCTGAGTCTTGACGAGACTCTGCTTCTCTAGGAGGAGAGAGACAATAAAAAAGGCGGTCTGCATTATATGCTAACCGCCTTCTTTATTTTTTTCCTTTTGATATCAGTCGGCTATTCTTTTGTTGATGACAATGTAGGAAATCAATCCCACTACAACCAAAACGGCAGAACTGCCTAAGATGGTGTTGTTGTTAACATTTCCGGTAAAAGAACATGCAACCAGGATTACAGCTCCTATTACGACTAATATCAATCCCAGATTTTTTAATAAGCCTTTCATGTGTGTGTATTTTAATTAGATTATTATATTCTTTCGTATTCTTGTCACAAAGAAAAGCATAATTCTTTAACAAGCGAAATTATTTTTGCAAAAAATCCATATTTTAATAAAGAATGAAGAATGAGGAATAAAAAATGAAGCATTCAAGTCCTATTTTCCCTTCCCTTAATCCCTAACCCTTAATTCTTAATTTAATCCTTGGTATTGAAAAAAATCTTCCTCAGTACCTCCTGGCTCACACTGAGCTCTTCGATGGTGATGCCTTTCAAGGCTTCTTTGAGGGTTTGGTTGGCAATGACGCGCGCACGTTCTTCCAGTTCTTTGCCATCTTTGGTCAGGTGTATCAGATTGGTGCGGCGGTCTTTTTTATCCGATATGCGTACAACAAGATGTTGTCGCTCCATGTTGTCGATGAGGCGCGTCATGCTGGGTTTGTCTTTGAAAGTTGCATTAC
Source organism: Bacteroides sp. L10-4 (assembly GCF_013373675.1). Lineage (NCBI taxonomy): Bacteria > Pseudomonadati > Bacteroidota > Bacteroidia > Bacteroidales > Bacteroidaceae > Bacteroides > Bacteroides sp. L10-4. The sequence goes on along the minus strand of NZ_JABXJH010000001.1, from coordinate 47,074 downwards.
ACAACTCTTGTTGCGTCACCCCGTCCTTTTCCCATAAGAAGATGAGGACAGTCCACTGTTCCGGAGTAATCTCCAGACCGTTTTGACGGAAGTTGCGGGACAGTTTGCGATTAATGGCAGCCGACACCTTGCCGTTCAGTATGGCAAAGATAAGGCGGATATCAAAGTTGAATTGCTCTATCATGAAATTATTGTTTAAACAACTTTGCAAAGATAAGGCAAGCTAAAGACAATTCCTATATCCCTACACAAAAAAACATTAAATGTTTGTAGTTCAAAATAAAATGTCTACCTTTGCACCGCATTTTTAAAACGAATAATTTATTTATTTAATTAAACGAGTATGAATCAATACGAAACCGTTTTCATTTTGACTCCCGTTTTGTCTGATGTTCAGATGAAGGAAGCGGTAGAAAAATTCAAAGGCATCCTTACTGCTGAAGGTGCTGAGATTGTAAATGAAGAAAACTGGGGACTGAAGAAGCTGGCATATCCTATCCAGAAGAAGTCAACCGGTTTCTATCAGCTGATTGAGTTCAATGCAGAACCTACTGTTATTGAAAAATTGGAAATAAACTTCCGTCGTGACGAGCGCGTTATCCGTTTCTTGACTTTCAAACAAGATAAGTACGCTGCTGAATATGCTGCGAAGAGAAGAAGTGTTAAATCAACTAAAAAGGAGGATTAATCATGGCACAACAAGTTCAATCAGAAATCAGATATTTAACTCCACCCTCAGTAGACGTTAAGAAGAAAAAATACTGCCGTTTTAAGAAGAGCGGTATTAAGTACATTGACTACAAAGATCCTGAATTCTTGAAGAAATTCTTGAATGAGCAAGGAAAGATTCTTCCGCGTCGTATTACCGGTACTTCTTTGAAGTTCCAACGTCGTGTAGCTCAAGCTGTGAAGAGAGCGCGTCATTTGGCGTTGCTGCCCTATGTAACTGACATGATGAAATAATAGGAGGAGGAAAGTATGGAAATTATATTGAAAGAAGACATTGTAAACTTGGGTTATAAGAACGACATCGTAACAGTAAAGTCTGGTTACGGTCGTAACTACCTCATTCCGACTGGTAAAGCTGTCATTGCTTCTCCGTCTGCAAAGAAAATGTTGGCTGAAGAGTTGAAACAACGTGCTCACAAGCTGGAAAAAATCAAAAAGGATGCTGAAGAACTGGCTGCTAAGTTGGAAGGCGTATCATTGAAGATTGCTACTAAGGTTAGCTCTACTGGTACTATCTTCGGTTCTGTTGGTAACATCCAGATTGCTGAAGAGTTGGCTAAATTGGGTCACAGCATCGATCGTAAGATTATCGTTGTGAAGGATGCTGTGAAAGAAGTTGGCAATTACAAGGCTATCGTTAAGTTGCACAAGGAAGTTTCTGTAGAAGTTCCTTTTGAAGTGGTTGCAGAAGAATAAATAAGTATGCTATAATTAATGGAAAGCCCGGTTCCTTACAGGAATCGGGCTTTTTATTTTTATTCGTTTGAATTGGCTGCTATTTGTAGAATTTGCCAATGGCAGATACTGTTTTATCAATCTGCTAGATAAATAGGTTGTATGGGGAAATTGTGGTCGGAAATGAATAATTCTCAAGGTTAATCGAGGAGGGTATAGGGCATAAGAAAAGTCTGGTGTGCTTTTATGCACGTCAGACTTTCAATTCTCTCGAGTGTTGTAACTGACATTATTCAGCTACAACAGCTGCGCTATCTACTGCTGCAGTGTCAGCTGCTGCTGCGGCTGCTGCTGCTTCAGCTGCTGCTGCTTCTACAGCTGCGATTGAGTCAGCGATACGGATAGAATCTGCAGTTGCTTGTTCAGCATTAGCTGCTTTGTTACCACAAGATGCGAAAGATACTGCTACGATAGCTGCAGCCATCAAAACTAATTTTTTCATTTTCTTTACTTTTAAAACGTAATACAATCAGTTGCTTTATTAAAACGCTGCAAAGGTATGTACTTTTTGGATATGTTGTTCTCGAAACCCCAACTTTTTTTATATTTTTTTTGGAGGTTCGGCTGTTTTCATCCCTATCTACATGTTTTACAACATATTAATCTTCGGCAATGCTGTTGTATAAATATCTCTTGATACTTCTTTTAGGCGTTTTCTCAAATTCTGTCGGATAAAGTTGGATTTGGCTTACTTTTTCATAGGCTGCCACGCTATTATTCAGATTTTTGAGATTCTCGTCCATAATAGTTTTGAGGTTGTCCGGTTGGTTCAACCCTAAGGAATCCAAGGCTTCATAGTCGGCATAGACCAGTGCTACCAGTCTTTTATTCCGTTCGATAACAAGACTTTCCAGGACGAAAGGCATGTTGTTGAGCCGTGCTTCTATTTCTTCGGGAAAGATATTCTGTCCGCTGGAACTGAGAATCATGGTCTTGCTGCGTCCGCGGATATAAAGATTGTTGTTTGCGTCCAGTGTGCCCAGGTCGCCGGTGCGAAGCCATCCGTCTTCGGTGAAGACTTCTTTGGTGGCTTCGGGGTTCTTATAGTAACCGGTCATTACGTTCTCGCCGCGTACTTGTATTTCACCGAGTTTGTCGTCCGGGTTTTCCTTGTAGATACGGGCTTCCATGATGTCGAGTACCCGTCCGGAAGAAGTCGGGACGAATTCATTCCAGGGAGCATAGCTGATGAGGGGAGCACATTCGGTCATGCCATAGCCAATGGTGAAGGGGAACTTGATGCGGTGGAAAAACTCTTCTACTTCCGGATTCATCGCCGCCCCTCCTATGATAACTTCCTTGAAACGTCCGCCCAGTGCATCAATTAGTTTCTTGCGGATTTGCCCGTATATCTGTCCGTCGAGCAAGGGAATGTTGAGTGCCCATTTCATGGCCTTTTTGTTGATGATGGGCTGTATTACGTTCTTGTATATCTTTTCAATGACAAGGGGTACAGTGATAATCAGGTTGGGTTTTACTTCCTCAAAAGCTTTCATCAGGATTTTTGGGGAAGGCACTTTTCCTAATAATGTGACGTGTGTGCCGACGGCAGTAGCAGTAAGGAAGTCGAAAGCGCAGCCGTAAGCATGTGCCAGAGGCAGGAAAGAGAGCACTTTATCCCCTTTTTTCAGTAGCTCGGTACGTATACCAAAGGTGACGTTGCCGGCCAGATTGTTTCCCGTCAGCATCACTCCCTTGCTGAATCCGGTAGTACCCGAGGTATAATTCAACAGCATGACCTTGTCGTTGGAAAGGTCTGCATAAGCGATGTCTTCCTTACGAAAACCGTTTGGGTAGGTTACTTTCATTTCGTCGTCCAGATGCTTGAGGAAACGCTGGATGGTTTCTCCGTCCCGCTGATACAGACAGCGGAAGTCGTTTAATGAGAATACGCCACGCAGGCCGGTGAGGCGTTCTTCTTCCAGATGTTCCCAAATGGTGTCGCTGGTAAAGAGGAACGTTGATTCGGAGTGGTTTACAATATGATGTACGTCATTGGGGTTGAAATCTTGCAGGATGGGGACTACGATGCCGCCGTATGTAATGGTAGCCATGTAGGCGATACACCAGCGTGCATTGTTCTTGCCGATGATGGATATCTTGTCACCGCGGCGCAGTTGGCAGTGTTTGAAGAGAAGGTGCAGTTTCGCAATTTCTTGTGCCACTTCGCCATAAGTATAACTCTCGTTTTCTCCATAGTTGGTATAGCAGGGGAGTTCCCAATTTTCGCGGAAACTATGCTCGTATAGTTTGATAAAGTTCTCTTGTATCATTGCACAAATTTTAGTTGAGTGTGCAAAAGTAGGGAAAATAGATTAATAATGTATATCTTTGCAGCATAAATGTGTTTATAAGCTCATGATAGATACCAATATATTTCAAGATAAGACGGCGGTTTACTATACGTTGGGGTGCAAACTGAACTTCTCGGAGACCTCTACTATCGGTAGAATTTTGCGGGAAGCGGGTGTGCGTACGGCGCGCAAGGGTGAGAAAGCGGATATTTGCGTAGTGAATACCTGCTCGGTGACAGAAGTGGCGGACAAGAAGTGCCGCCAGGTCATCCACAAGCTGGTGAAGCAACATCCGGGCGCATTTGTCGTGGTGACCGGTTGCTATGCCCAGTTGAAACCGGACACGGTGGCAAAGATAGAAGGTGTGGACGTGGTGCTGGGAGCTGAGCAGAAGAAAGACCTGCTCCAGTACTTGGGTAATCTGCAGAAGCACGAGACCGGCGAGGCCTATACTTCTGCTTTGAAGGATATACGTTCGTTTGCCCCGTCTTGTTCGCGTGGCGACCGTACCCGTTTCTTCCTGAAAGTGCAGGACGGTTGCGATTATTATTGTTCCTATTGCACCATTCCCTTTGCCCGTGGACGTAGCCGTAACGGCAGCATTGCTTCTATGGTGGAGCAGGCCAGCCGGGCAGCTGCCGAAGGTGGAAAGGAAATAGTATTGACCGGTGTCAATATAGGAGACTTCGGCAAATCCACCGGTGAGACTTTCTTCGACCTGGTGAAAGCGTTGGACGATGTGGAAGGCATTGAGCGTTACCGCATATCCTCTATCGAGCCGAATCTGCTGACGGATGAAATCATAGAATACGTGTCCCGTTCCCGGCGTTTCATGCCTCATTTCCATATACCGTTGCAGTCGGGCAGTGACGAGGTGCTGAAGCTGATGCGACGCCGTTACGATACCGCCTTGTTTGCCTCGAAGATAAAGAAGATAAAGGAAGTGATGCCCGACTCCTTTATAGGGGTGGACGTTATTGTGGGTACCCGTGGAGAGACGGAGGAGTATTTCGGGCAGGCTTATGAGTTTATCAAGAGCCTGGACGTGACGCAGCTTCATGTCTTCAGCTATTCGGAGCGTCCCGGCACGCAGGCCTTGAAGATAGACCACGTGGTGGCACCCGAAGAAAAGCACCGCAGGAGCCAGCAATTGCTGGAGCTTTCGGACGAAAAGATCCGTGCTTTCTATGCGCGCCATATCGGGCAGACTATGCCGGTGTTGCTGGAGCGTCCCAAACCCGGACTGCCGATGCACGGCTTTACTCCCAATTATATCCGTGTGGAAGTCCCCCATGATGCCGCATTGGATAACCGGCTCGTGTCTGTGCGCTTGGGCGATTTCAATGCCGGCGGCACTGCACTCTTGGGAACAATAGAATGAGGAATGCCTCCTTTGCAACTTATAACTTGTAACTTATAACTAACTGACGAAGTGAAATCAAAGATTGTCTATTGGCTGACTTATGCGGGCATGTGGCTTGTGGCACTTCTGCCTTTCCGGGCGCTTTATGCGTTGTCCGACGGGCTGTACTTCCTGATGCGCCACGTCGTGCATTATCGGAAGGAAGTCGTTCGCCGCAACCTTCGCAATTCCTTTCCGGAGAAGTCGGAAACCGAGTTGATGGAGATAGAGCGCAAGTTCTACCATTATATCTGCGACTATATGCTGGAAGAGGTGAAGATGCTGCGCATGTCTTTCGAGGAGCTTTGTCGCCGGATGGAGTATGATAATAAGGAAGAATACCTTGCCATGATAGAGAAGCATGGAGGCATTGTGCTGTTGATTCCCCATTACGCCAATTTTGAGTGGATTATAGGCATGGGGGCCATCATGCGTCCGGGCAACATCCCGGTGCAGGTGTACAAACCGCTAAGCAATAAGTATCTGGACGAGATGTTTAAGCATATCCGTGCCCGGTTCGGAGGATACAATGTGGCGAAACATTCCACGGCACGCGAAGTGATAAAGCTTCGCCGTGAAGGCAGGCGGATAGCCATCGGCCTGATTACGGACCAGTCGCCCAACCGCAACGAGGCTCATTACTGGACTACGTTCTTGAATCAGGACACCGTATTCATGGATGGTGCCGAGCGCATTGCCAAGCTGATGGACTTCCCCGTCTTTTATTGTGAATTGGAACGGACATCCAGGGGATATTGCAAAGTGCTCTTCGACCTGGTTACCGAAACTCCCAAGCAGACGGCAGATGGCGAGATAACCGAGTGCTTCGCCCGTCGTCTGGAGCAGACCATCCGGCGCGAACCGGCTTATTGGTTCTGGTCTCATAAACGCTGGAAAAATAAACGAAAAGAATCTGTGCAACATGGATAAGATTGCTGTTGTCATACTGAACTGGAACGGATGCGACATGCTCCGCTCTTTTCTTCCCTCTGTAGTCCGATTTTCGGAGGCGGACGATGCTGTGGTGTATGTGGCGGACAATGGTTCCACGGATGCTTCCGTGGCAATGCTCCGTCGCGAGTTTCCTTCTGTGCGCTTGATTCTGCTGGAAGAGAACCACGGTTTTGCCGACGGATACAACCTGGCATTGAAGCAGGTGGAGGCAGAGTATGTAGTGCTGCTCAACTCCGATGTGGAGGTTACCGAACACTGGCTTGTCCCATTGGCAGGGTATATGGATGCTCATCCGGAGACGGCCGCCTGCCAGCCGAAGATACGCAGTTGGCGTAACAAGGGGCAGTTTGAGTATGCCGGAGCTGCGGGAGGTTTCATCGACCGCTATGGCTATCCCTTCTGTCGTGGCCGCATCATGGGCGTGGTAGAAGAGGACAAGGGACAATACGACACGGTGATACCCATTTTCTGGGCTACGGGGGCGGCTCTGTTCATCCGTCTGGCAGATTACCGGGAAGCGGGTGGACTGGACGGACGTTTTTTTGCCCACATGGAGGAGATAGATTTATGTTGGCGGTTTCGTGCCCGCGGCAGGCAGTTGGCATGCGTACCGCAGAGCGTGGTGTTTCATGTGGGAGGGGCCACTTTGAAGAAGGAGAATCCGCGCAAGACTTTCCTCAATTTTCGTAATAACCTTGTAATGCTTTATAAGAATCTGCCGCAGGAGGACTTGGTTCCCGTGATGCGTGTGCGTGCGGTACTCGACTATGCGGCAGCTCTCAGTTTCATGCTGAAAGGCCAGTTTCCCAATGCTTTGGCTGTGCTTCGTGCTCGCCGTGCCTACAGTTCTCTCCGCGCCTCATTTACAGCGTCCCGCAAAGAGAATCTGGAAAAAACTACGTTTGCCGCCATACCGGAACGGACAAAAAGCAGTATCTTGGCGCAGTTTTATCTACATGGAAAGAAATTCTTTTCGCAATTATAAAAACTGTTGCCGTTTCTAATTGTTTATTAATCAAGTTTCGCAAGTTCAAGAACTAGCTTTCAGTGAACAAGTAAATAAGGCTACAAGGCTTTTCCTTGTAATCACTTTAAAAAGCAAGATGACTGTTTATCCCTCCTTGTAGCCTTGTCAACTTGTTCACTGAAAGTATGCCGAAGACATGCGAAACTTAAATAATTAAAGGTTTTGGCTTATGGAAAAATTAGTTAGAAAGATTGGATTAGTGGCACACGACGCCATGAAGAAAGACCTCATCGAGTGGGTACTGTGGAACTCGGAATTGCTGATGGGGCATAAATTCTATTGTACGGGTACGACGGGTACCCTTATTCTCGCAGCGCTCCGGGAGAAACATCCTGATGTGGAATGGGATTTCACTATCCTTAAATCCGGTCCTTTGGGTGGCGACCAGCAGATGGGTTCGCGCATTGTGGACGGAGAGATTGACTATCTTTTCTTCTTCACCGACCCGATGACCCTTCAGCCGCACGATACGGATGTGAAGGCGCTGACCCGCCTTGCCGGTGTGGAGAACATCGTGTTCTGCTGCAACCGCAGTACGGCAGACCATATCATTTCCAGCCCGTTGTTTGTCGACCCGACTTATGAACGTACCGTTCCCGATTATAGCAACTATACCAAACGGTTTGCGAATAAGCCGGTGGTGGCCGAAGCGGTGGAATCGGCAAAGAAGCGGAAACGGAAGAAATAGGCATTCATCGTGCTTCATATCCTTCACCTTTACAAAGAAGTGGCTGATTGACAGTGTTTTCTGGTGAAAGATGTTTGGACGAAAAACAGATAAGGTGAATGATGCTGAAGCTGATAAATTTAAACCGATTATAAAAGTTGCACATCCCTTGTGTCGGGTATGTGCAACTTTCTTATAGACTTTAGTTTTTGTGTCAGAATTGATAGCCTACGTTAAGCTGATAGCCGTAGTTGCGTAGGTTACACTGTTTCTGTACTTTCTTTATGGATTCGTAGTATTGGAGTGAAACGGTGTATCTGCCTGCTATCACTGCTTTCATGCCTCCCACCGCGCCATAATTCCAACGGCGGAAAGCGTCTATGGTAGCTTCATATTCATACGGAATGTCTGCTTCTGTCGGCACGATGTATGAATACCCGTCCATAGGTTTCCAATGATTGGTTTCTCCCATATAATAAGGGTTCTTTACGTCACACTTACCTGCATTGAAGTTGATGGAACCATAGATGCCCACGTAGGGTATCAGGCTGAGGCTTTTGCTGATACGAATGTTGTAGCCTATTTTTATAGGGATGTTCAAGTGGTTCATCTTTATTTCCGTATCAGGGAAGAAAGGTACGCTGGCATTGAACAGCTCCATGCTGCTTCGGGTCTGCATCCAGGTGAGTCCAGACATCAGCATCCAGTGGTGTTTGAACTTGTAGTCCACGGTTCCGCCCAATTGGAAACCGCCTCCCATACTTCCCACTTGTTCGGCTTTCGATTTATCGTTTTTGTAGTGCGACCAGTTTCCGCCGGCTTCAATGCCGAATTTTACTTGTTGGGCAGAGGCTGGAAGCAGGCAGAAGCAGGTGAACAAAACTGTAATAATGAGATACTTCTTTTTCATAAATAACTTTGTTTTTGTTTTATTCTTTTTTTTCTTTCTTCTTTTGGAGTGTCTTTTACCATAAATAATTCAATGTGAAATCTAAAGTGTAGGCTTTGTTCTTATCACATATAGGCATTTCTTCATTTGGGAACATTTTGTATTTTTTTACGACTTGCTTGTAGCGCTTTGTGCTTGTTTCTACAGTATAGTCTGTCCATACATATAATTTTCCAGTCAGCACTTTGCTGCCACCTACAATATATCCACTTTCATAATCTATTGTGCCTTCATTTTCAAAGAAATAGATATCTGGACACGTGATGTCCTGTTGAAGTAGAGGAGCATCTTTTGCATTTGGTTTCAGCCAATAATTATACTGAAATGGAGATGCATCAAAGTAGTAATAGGCATCTCTATGATTATCTCTCCTCCAGCCATACCACAGTTTCTTTTGGAATCCAATGTGAATATTCAACATTGTATTCTGTTTTAGAGTTACACTGTATGTCGTTTTTTGCTTGCCATGAATGTTTTTTCCACTTGCTTCATTAGTATAGTCTATGGGAGTACGGGTCGTTATACGTTCTCCACATGCTGATTCCTTATATCGGGGTATTTTTCTCTTTTTTGTTATTGCAGCTTCACTCACTGGTAAAATGAATAGTGCTGCTAAAAGTAACATTAATAACTTTGCTTTCATTCCTTTTAATTTTTATTGGTTTAACAGCGGCAAAGTTAGAGGATAATGATGGAATGGAGGCATAAAAAGAATCACACTATAAAAATGCAATATGCAGATTTATAGTGTGATACGGTTTTGATAAGTCACAATTGGATTATTTGCTTTCTTTCATGCGCTCTTTCATGCGGTATTTTCTTTGAGAGACTACATGTGCGTCGGTATTGCCGAAGCAAAGGGCGATGGTTTGATTGGAGAAGCCGACTTTCTCTAAACAGAGGCAGAGCAAGTCTTCGTCTGTCAGTAGAGGATATTGGTTTTTTGTATCAGATATATAGTCGGCATAAAGTTCCATGACAACTTCTTTGAGAACTTTCTGTTCGTGGTTTGTCAGCACGGTTAGTTCTTTTTTATTGGTTACTTTTTGTTTGGAGAGCTTTTCTACTTTTTGATAGATACTGCTTTGCTTGAACAGCCAAGTGCGTAGGCCTTCCTTTTCTGTTTTCAGTCTTTCGATGGCGGTTTCCCGTTCGGTTATTTCTTGTCTGTACTTTTCTGCTTCTTGCGAAAAGTCGGATTGTTCTTTCCGCAGCAGAGTGATGATGCGCTGGCTTTCGTTGATGGAATACCTCAGGTTGTTGTATTTCTCTTGGGCTTGCGCTAATTTTTGTTCGTTGATGGCTCGTTGCCTGTCTCGTTTATTGATGCGATATTGGAAAAACACAATAAGGACAAGGCAGAGAATAAGGAAGATTCCGATTACGTTTTTCAACAGATACTTGCTTCTCCTTTGTTCTTGGTCAACCTTTCGCTTGATGTCGTATTGATGAATTAGTTGTTGTATTTTGGTGGATTGTTCACTGAAGTAAGTGGAGTCTGCAATCTCTATGAATTGATACAGTAGTTCGACTGTTGCTTGATAGTCTTTTTGCTCTTCTTTTATATTAGCTAAATCAAATAGAATGCTTGCTTTTTGTTTTGATTTAAAATATATGCTATCCTCCAGACTCTTGTTCATATAATATACAGCAGAATCCAAGTTGTCTTTATAATAGAAAATGTTTCCTATATTGCTATAGTGTATATATCTTTTTGCATTTTTAGGAAGCCATTGCAGGGATATTTTAGCATAGTACAGCGCCGTGTCATATTTTTCTTTCCAACAGTATTCTCTACTCAGACTGCTTGCATACATTTCAATGATGGTGGAATCACCTGATATTTGGGCATAATCTAAAGCCTTTTTTCTATAAAAAAGCGCAGAGTCTTCTTTTTCAATTATAGAATAGTAGGAACCGAGTCCGCTCAATGCTATTGCCTTATCCTTATCCGTAAAGCAGTACTCGTACAATTCATTATATGCCTTTTTTGCTTTCTCATACAGCTGTGCATCATAATATTCGTTCCCCAATGAGCTGAGCAGATGCCTTTTTGTCTCTACATCTTCCGGAAACTTTTCAATGATTTCCAGTCCTTCCAGCAAGAATCCGATGGCCTGTTCGCTTTGTTCCATTTCTATTTCCAGCCTTCCTTTGTAGAGCAGTGCCACCGCCCGTTCGCGTTCGTCATCGTCATAATAGTCCAGTGCCACGTCCAGTAGTGAGTTGCAGGGCAGCAGTGGCTTTTCGCATTTGTCTATGGCTTGTGCCAACAGCAGGGCATATCGGGCGGACTCCCGACGTGTAAGTTCGATGGTTGCAGGCAGTGCCTCCAGCAGCCGCAGGGCGCTGTCTGGATTTGCTGTCAGCAATGAGTCGGCGTCGTTCCATAAAGCTTCTGCCCGTCCGTCCGTCCGGTGGCAAGCAGCCGATAGCAGGAACAGGGCGACGAGGGGGAACAATGCCAGGCGTTGTATAGCGTTTCTCATTGACTTCTTGTTGAGAGTGGGGGGCAAAGGTACGGAATATTTGTGTCAATGGCCGTAACTCATGGGCGGAAAGTTGCTGCACGCTTGCTGCAAAGTCACTGCAAGCCTTTTGCAGCGCCACTGCAAAGCTGTTGCAGCGTCACTGCAAAGCAGTTGCAGTACTGCTGCAAATATATGTGCAGCGTCACTGCAAACCGTTTGCAGCGCCACTGCAAAAAGGATGCAGTGTCTTTGCAGTGGGAAGTCTCTGTGTATCAATAATGAATGAAACGGTTCTGCAAAGTGTCATTCTCCGCGGCGTTGGCATATTTCCACTCCTGCCGTCTCTATGTCCGCGCCCATCGGCGGATTGCGCTTTGCCAGCTTGAGGGTTATTTCCTCTATCTGCGGGAAGTCGCGGAACAGTCGGTTCGTGATTCGCCCGCATACATGTTCCAACAGTTGGGAAGGAATGTCCATTTCTGCTTTCACGGCCTCGTGCACATCTGCATAGCTCACGGTGTCGGCTACGTCGTCCGTCTCTGCCGCACGCCGGATGTCGACTTGCAGGCGAAGGCTCACGGTAAACTCGTTGCCCACCAAAGTCTCTTGCCGGGCCACACCATGATGGGCAAAGAAGCGGAGGTTGTCGAGAAAAATATAACTGGTCATTGCTTGTAGATTGTTTGCTGCAAACTTACTGATATTTTGTGGGACAGGCAAATCAGAATCCGATTGTTGTAGCTTTTTGTGTGAATTGTATTCTGCAGGACACAAAAATGCGGAGGAATTGTTTCTTGGAGCATATAATGGAACATGAAGAAGCGGCGGAAAGTCATTATGCTTTCCGCCGCTTCTTCATGTTTTGAGTTACTCAAATCTTTGTTATCTTCCGGTACTTTCTATCATGCTTCTGATTTTCTCGTTCAGGCTTTCCGCCTTCATCAGTTGTTCCAGTGTCAGGTGCATGCGCCAGCGCCAGTAGTGCCGCGGGTTGGCAGGAATGTTGATGCGTTCTTCCTGCACGTTCGGGTTACGCCATTTGCCGTCCATGGACATCCAGTCTTGCAGGGAGAGGATGCAGAGGATGGAGTTGCTGCAGAGGTGGTTGCGAACCACTTCTTCGCAGAGTTCCGGCGTGGCCGTTGTCGGTGCGGTGCCATAGTGCCCAAGCATGGTGTTGTAGTAACGTTGTGTCTGCTGGAAGTCCTCTTCCCACCAGCCGCGCAGGGTAGACATGTCGTGCGTGGAGATGGTGCAGACTGAACGGTAGGGGTACCAGTCGGGGTGTCCGAATTCTTGTTGCGGGTCTTTCGGCATGCGTTGTATCTCCAGAGAAAGGATACGCAGGTCGTTCATCACCCATGCCACGCAGTCGGGAATCATGCCCAAGTCTTCACCGCATACCAGCATGCGCGTGGACTGCGTGAGTTGCGGCAGTTTCTTCATGGCTTGCCGGCCCCAAAAGTCGTTGTGGCGATGATAGTAGTACTGGTCATACAGCCGGTTGAAGGCGGCCTTCTCCCAGTCGTTCAGTGCGCGGTAGATGTAGTCGTGCTGCACGCCGATGCGCGGATGGTATTCGTGCGGATTGTTGCGGTCGGGCACGAACAGCACATCGCTGATAAGGGCGTAAAGCCCGTCGCGAATCCAGATGCTGTCATCGTCCGTCTTTCCGGCAAAGTAGGCTTCCACCTTGCGCTGGGTGTCGAACTCGGGACGCATGCGGTAAACCTCCCACGTGTCTGTCGGCTCTATGAAGGTCTGCTTCACATGGTCTGTATGCGGGCCGAAGATTTGTCCGAGGAAGTACTCATGGATATAGGGCTTCAGGAAGAAGTCTTCGCGGAATGCCAGCCCGTAGCTCTCTATCTCCTCGCGCGTCATGGGCAGGGCGGGGACGAATTGTCCCAACAGGCCGTGTACGGCGTGCATCGGTATCTCCCAGATGCGGAAGAAGCCGAGGATGTGGTCTATGCGGTAGGCATCGAAGTATTCCGACATTTTGCGGAAACGCTTCATCCACCAGGCATAGCCGTCTTTCTCCATGACATCCCAGTTGTAGGTGGGAAGGCCCCAGTTCTGCCCGTTCACGGAGAAGTCGTCGGGTGGTGCGCCGGCCTGGCCGTTCAGGTTGAAGTAGTGGGGTTCCTTCCAGGCTTCCACACTGTTGCGGCTGATGCCGATGGGAATGTCGCCTTTCAGCACTACGCCGTTGGCGCGCGCATGCTCGGTGGCGGCAAGCAGTTGCAGGTGCAGGTTGAACTGGATGTAATAATAGATGGCTATGTGCGGATAGTCGGCGGAGTCCGGCCGGCACAATGTCTCTATCTCTTTGGCATCGTAGGTGGCATACTTGGGCCACTCGCGGAAATTCGGGGTCTTGTAGGCGTCACGCAGGTAGCTGAAGACGGCATACGGCTGCAGCCATTCTTTGTTGGCTTCGTAGAAGTTGCGGAAAGCATCCGATGCCAGTACTTTTTCCCCTTCTTGCCTGAAGATGAGGTGGAAATATTCCCACTTTGCCTTGTTCACAGCCTCGTAGTCTACGGCAGGCAGCGCGTTTAGCTCTTTCCGGCGTTTGTCGAATTCGGCCATCGCCTTTTTGTCCTTCAGGCTGCCCAACTGCTTCAGGTCGGTGTACATGGGGTGGAAGGCATAGATGGAGATGCTGCTGTAAGGGTAGGAGTCTGTCCACGTATGCGTCATGGTGGTGTCGTTGATGGGCAGAATCTGTACCGCCTTCTGGTTGGTGGCGACCGCCCAGTCTATCATGCGCTTCAGGTCACCGAAATCGCCTACGCCGAAACTTTTCTCGGAGCGCAGGGAGAATACGGGAACGGCTACTCCGGCACCTTTCCATGCAGGAAGGTCGAAATATACATGACGGTCGCCGATGGCCAGCGTTTCGTTGGCGGCTATCTGCGGGTCGGCCATGTAGCGGTTGGGGTTGTTTTCCCAAGCCACGGCGCGGTGTTCTTTTTTATTGTAAAGGACGAACTTGTATTCCAGTGGGAAGCTGATTTTGCCGGCATCCACTTCCACTTGCCATTCGGGGAAGTCGGCGTCGCTCATGAGGGCGGCTTTGTTCGGGTTCCAGTTGCCCAGTGCTTTCTGGTTTCCGCAAAGTGCCAGACAATGGTCTTCGTCTATGCAGGGGGCATACGCCTTTATCAGCAAGCCCTTCTTGTAGCTTTTAGGGGCGGTATCGCGTTCGCGATGCGCCAGCAGTGATTCAGTGAAGGCGGATGTATAAAAATACTGCTGTTCGGGCAGATTCTTCCAGCAATCTTCTATGCGGTAGGCTTTCTTCGGATTGTCTGCCACATGCAGGATGCGCGGCAGGCTGTTCCATTCCGTCCGTATGGTTTTCCCGTCTCGATAGATGTGGTAACTGTACTCGACGATTTCATTGCCGGGAATCTGAATATCCACTTCTGCAGTCCAGTGGATGCCGTCTACGGTATGCAAGGGGGTGGCTTTATCGGGTCGGTTGTTGCCAAGTTCCGGGATGGAACCCAAGACTCTGACCTCTTCACCCCAGCTGGTGCGATACTCGATATTGAATAATAGTGTCATATTATATTAGATTTAGAAATAGCAATAGCTGCAATGATTATGCAAGTATAGAAATTATTCTTCACAATCATGCAGCTACCGTTATCTAACTCATTTAAATTACTATGCAAACGTTTGTGCTTGCCGTGGGGCTATCCGCAACGGGAAGTTCCGCACGTTGTGCAGATGAGGCAACCTTCCTGGTAGACTAGTGTCTCGTTGCCGCAGTTCGGGCATTTCTTGCCTTTGGCTTCCGTACCGTCCTGAACGTATTTCTTCAGGGCACGTTCCACACCGTTCTTCCAGGTGTTGATGTTTTCGCGGTCCAGTTGCAGTGAACCTACCAGCTTGATGACTTGCTCGATAGGCATGCGATAGCGCAATACACCGGAAATCAGTTTGGCATAGTTCCAATACTCCTTGTTGAACTTCTCGGACAGACCCTCGATGGTGACTTTGTATCCGCGCTTGTTCTCGAACTGGAAGTCGTAACGCTTGTTTCCGTGCTCATCCACATTCTTGATGATGTGGCCTGACACCACATTCTTCGGCAGGATGATGCCTTCATCATCGTCCAGCACACCGGTGAATATCTCGTAGGGATGACTGTCCAGCAAGCCGACGAATGCCACCCATTTCTCCTTGTTGTTCTGGAAGCGGACAACATCTGCATCCAATATTTTGGGTCGTGTTTCAACGATTGTAGGCGGTTTGCACGGAGGAAACTCGGACTTTTTGTTGCTCTTGGTAGAGATGAGCACACCAGAACGTGACCCGTCACGGTAGACAGTGCAGCCCTTGCATCCTGATTTCCATGCTTCTACATACAAGCGGTTCACGAGGTTTTCGTCCACGTCGTTCGGCAGGTTGATGGTTACGCTGATGGAGTGGTCTACCCATTTCTGGATACGTCCCTGCATCTTGACTTTCATCAGCCAGTCCACGTCGTTGGAGGTTGCTTTATAATAGGGTGATTTCTCTACCATGGCATCCACTTCTGCTTGTGTGTAGCGTTTGGTGGGATTGTACCCTTGTGCTTCCATCCAAGTCACGAACTTGGGGTGGAACACGATATATTCTTCAAAGGCATCTCCGGTTTCGTCGATGAAGTCCACATGAACGTTCGTATCGTTGGGATTCACTTTGCGGCGGCGCTTGTACACGGGCAGGAATACGGGCTCTATACCGGAGGTGGTTTGAGTCATCAGGCTGGTGGTGCCGGTCGGGGCGATGGTCAGACAAGCAATGTTGCGGCGTCCGTACTTCTTCATCTCCTCGTACATTTCCGGATCGGCTTCGCGCAGGCGGTTGATGAACGGGTTGTTCTTTTCGCGTTCTGTATCGTATACCTCGAATGCACCGCGTTCTTTGGCCATTTCTATGGACGAGCGATAGGCGTTGAGTGCCACCGTCTTGTGTACTTTCTCCGAGAACTCGGTTGCCTCTTCAGTACCATAACGCAGTCCCAGAGCGGCAAGCATGTCGCCTTCTGCTGTGATACCTACACCGGTACGGCGGCCTTGGGCGCTTTTCTTGTAAATCTTCTGCCACAAAACGCGTTCTGTGTGCTTCACGTCTTCGCTTTCAGGGTCGGCATCTATCTTGCTCATGATACGCTCTATCTTTTCCAGCTCAAGGTCGATGATGTCGTCCATGATGCGTTGTGCCAAAGTTACATGCTTCTTGAATAGCTCAAAGTCAAAGTAGGCGTCCGGCTTGAACGGATTAACCACGTATGAGTAAAGGTTGATGGCGAGCAGACGGCAGGAGTCGTACGGGCACAGTGGGATTTCGCCGCATGGATTGGTGGATACGGTACGGTATCCCAAATCTGCATAGCAGTCGGGCACGGATTCCTTTAATATGGTATCCCAGAACAACACACCGGGTTCTGCCGATTTCCACGCATTGTGCACAATCTTTTTCCATAATGCGGATGCGTCAATCTCTTTTTGGAATACCGGCTCTGTGGCGTCAATCGGATATTGCTGTGTATATGGTTTGCCCTCGATGGCGGCCTGCATGAAATCGTCGGTCAGTTTCACGGAAACGTTGGCTCCGGTCACCTTGCCCTCGGTCATTTTGGCATCGATGAAGGCTTCCGAGTCGGGGTGTTGGATAGATACGCTAAGCATCAGTGCGCCGCGGCGTCCATCCTGAGCTACTTCGCGTGTAGAGTTTGAATAGCGTTCCATGAAGGGAACCAAGCCGGTAGAGGTGAGTGCCGAATTCTTTACCGGTGAACCTTTCGGACGGATATGGGATAAGTCGTGTCCCACACCGCCACGGCGTTTCATCAGCTGTACTTGTTCTTCGTCTATCTTGAAGATGCCGCCATAAGAATCAGCTTCGCCGTCCACGCCGATGACAAAGCAGTTGGACAGAGAGGCTACCTGATAGTTGTTCCCGATTCCGGTCATAGGGCTTCCTTGCGGAACAATGTACTTGAAGTGGTCGAGCAAGCCGAAAAGTTCCTCTGAACTTAATGGATTGGGGTACTTGGCTTCAATGCGGGCTACCTCATTGGCTATTCGCCAATGCATGTCTTCCGGAGACTTTTCGTAAATATTTCCGAAAGAATCTTTGACCGCATATTTGTTTACCCAAACTCTGGCAGCCAATTCGTCGCCTTGGAAGTATTTTAAAGATTCTCCGTAGGCTTCGTCATAAGAATAATTTTTCTTTTCCACAATGTTGTATCTCTTAGGATTAGTAACAAAAAAGTAAAGTTGTAGAAGTTGTACTTTTTGTTAACAAATGTGAGTGCAAAGCTATGAATGTTTTTCAACTTGGCAAAATTAAAATGAATGTTTTTATTAACCGATGAACAGCTTTCTGTGACCAGGTGTTAATGTGCTGGTTTATAGATTTTTGTTTTTTTTGAATGGATAGATAAGTTTTCCAAAATGGAATTTATTAACAGCTTATTAATCTGAAAGGTTGTTGGTTTTGGCAAACATGAGATTAATTTTGTCTGCCATAAAGATGATAATTGTTCATTTCTTGTTGAAAAGATGGCTTTTCTTCAGGATATATGACAATAAAAAAAGTGTGAACTCTTGAGTGGATTGTTCATGGATTACATTATCTTTGCAAAAAAAGAAAGTATGGAAAGCTTGAAACAAAGGAGAACAATCCGAAAATATCAGCAGAAAGATATTTCTGTTGATTTGTTAAATGATTTGCTTGAAACCTCTTTCCGGGCTTCTACGGTCGGAAACATGCAGGTTTATAGCGTGATTGTGACGCGTGATGCAGAGCGTAAAGCCAAACTGGCGCCTGCACATTTCAATCAGCCGATGGTTCGGACGGCACCGGTATTGCTTACTTTCTGCATAGATTTGCGCCGTTTCAGCAAGTGGTGTAAGCTGCGTAAGGCTGAGCCGGGATACAACAACTTTGAGTGGTTTGTGACGGGGGCTATCGATACTTTGCTGGTGGCACAGACTTTTTGTGTGGCTGCCGAGAAGAAGGGACTGGGCATCTGTTATCTGGGAACTACCACTTACAACCCTCAGATGATTGTCGAAGCATTGGAATTGCCGGAATTGGTGTTTCCTATCACGACAGTCACAGTAGGATGGCCTGCCGAACAGCCGGAACAGGTGGATCGTTTGCCTCTGGAGGCTATTGTGCACGAGGAGTTTTATCACGATTATACCTCTCAGGATATTGACCGGTTGTATGCCTATAAGGAGTCGCTTTCCGAAAACAAGCAGTTTGTCTTGGAGAACAACAAGGAAACGCTGGCGCAGGTCTTTACAGATGTGCGTTATACAAAGAAAGACAATGAGGCAATGTCGGAGAATCTTTGGAAGGTAATGAAAGAGCAGGGCTTTTAGTGCCCTGCTCTTTTATTCTGTCAGGTAAATTGTATTTTCTTTTAGTTTTGCTTTTTCAGCGCAGACTGAATCTCGTCGATTTCCGCGCGGAATGATTTGTCTACCTCTTTCAGCTCCTTGATGGTTTTGCATGCATGCAATACGGTGGCATGGTCTTTATGCCCAATTAACGCACCGATTTTTGCAGTAGAGAAGTCTGTATAGTTTTTGGCTAAATACATGGCTATTTGCCGTGCTTGCACTACTTCCCGCTTTCTGGATTTTGTGTGGATGGTGGCGGTTTCCAATCCGAAATGCTTGCATACGGTGTTGATGATTTCATCGACAGTCACCGCCTTGCTTTCGCTGTTCACCACTTTGCGGACGATACGTTGCGTCAGTTCCAGGTCTATTTCTTTATTGTATATGGTGGAATGCGCCATAATGGAAATAACGATACCCTCCAGGTCACGTACGCTGTCTCCCACGTTCTCTGCAATATAGTCAATCACTTCTTGGGGGAACTGCAGCCCGTCACGGTGTATCTTGTTACGAAGAATGTTTTTGCGGAGCTCTACGGTAGGTTTTTCCAGCTCAGCCACCATTCCCCATTTGAAACGCGTAATCAGACGTTCTTCCATGCCTTGCAACAATACCGGTGCACGGTCGGAGGTAAGGATAAGCTGCTTGCCGTTTTGATGCAGATGGTTGAAGATATGGAAGAATGTATTCTGAGTCTTGGTTACGCCGGCAAATTCCTGAATATCGTCAATGATTAGAATATCAATGGTTTGGTAGAAGTTTATGAAGTCGTTAGTCGTGTTGTTACGTACGGAATCGGTGTATTGCACTTGGAATAGGTGCGCAGATACATACAACACTCTTTTTTCCGGGTATAGTTCCTTGATTTTGGTTCCGATGGCATTGGCAAGGTGGGTCTTGCCTACACCTGATGCTCCGTATAGGAACAGCGGATTGAAGATTGTCTTAGCCGGATTGAGAGCGACAGCTTCTGCAACACTGCGTGACAGCTTGTTGCTGTAACCTTCGATGAAGGTTTCGAAGTTGTATTCTGGGTTGAGGTGCGGGTCAAGTTCGGGGACGGGAATTTGCGGAATCCTTTTGTCCATCACTTGTTTCAGTGGAATGATGGTACGCTGTGTAGACTCCAAGTCGACGGTTTTCCGTGAGCTCTTGTCTACCATTACGTTGTACATCAATTTAGTTCCCTCGCCAATGACCTTATAGAGAGTC
The DNA here is from genome assembly GCF_013373675.1 of Bacteroides sp. L10-4. Lineage (NCBI taxonomy): Bacteria > Pseudomonadati > Bacteroidota > Bacteroidia > Bacteroidales > Bacteroidaceae > Bacteroides > Bacteroides sp. L10-4. The sequence goes on along the minus strand of NZ_JABXJH010000001.1, from coordinate 27,216 downwards.
TTGCGCAACAAATCAACAAATTTGTCCTCCAAAAACTCATAAAAGAACTGGCTGGGCACTTGTACGACCAGCGTTTTGTCTTCATATTTTAAAGGTATGATGGGAAGAAACCATGTTTTGTATGTCTGCTCCGGAACATTGTCTCTGATGATTTCAAGACAGCGATTCCACAGCCCGACATGATTTATTTCACTCATAACGGCTAAATACATTTATTAATTAAGCATAACTTCTACGATTGCAAAATTGGCAATCTTATTCGAGAAAAACAAATTCTTTTTTTCTTGCGTTTTTAGGGAAAGTAATAAGGACTTTACTTTCAGCTACTTATCGGTTACTGTGGGTGTGTTCCTTATATAAGGTGTATTGCATTTTTCTAATGCTTTGTTATATAGTGTCTTATCTGGATTTGCATCTCTTGTTTCCCTTCTATGTCCGGAGTAGGAAAAAGCCCTTTTTCACTCCTTGTATAGAGCAAATGAGGGCTTTTCTTTTAATTCCTTTATTGGCTTATTATTTAGACAAAATCTATATAACATTTGTCTTTTACTTGTCTTTCTTGCCGAATAGGGAGAAATGGACATATCGTTTCGGATGCGATTTCAAGTCCTCCAATAAACTCGCCGCGTTGGCAGTTGTGGCATTCAGATTATTATATAGCGAAGGGTCGTTTAGCAAAAGTCCGACGGTATTGTCTTTCTGGTTCAACTTGTCTGTAACCATTTTTACATTGTTTAAAGTTGCGTCCACCTTTTGCATGGCGGCAGCATAATCTATCTCCTTTAAATTGTTGGAAATGAGTGCAAAGTTGTCTCCAATCGTATTGAGCTTGCCAGTCAGTTGTGGAATATCATCCTTCATTAGAGTTTGCAACTGGCGGCTTGTGGCGGCCATGCTTGCTGTTAAATCTTGCACATTATGCAGGGTTGTAGGGATGGCGGGGTCGGCCAGTATGACATTTAAGGATGCGAGGATGGAATCCAGCTTGGGCAGCATCTTTTCTACTTGCGGCATCATGGTGGCAACTTTTTCCATCATTCCGTTGTTCAGCACGCCGGGGATTGTGTCTCCAATCTGGTATTTCTCCCGTGGGTTATTGGCAAGCAGCAGGTTCATTTTCACACCGCCAAGCATTTCGGCTGCCAGTTCTGCCGTACTTCCTTTGGGAATACGCAGCTCGGGATTGACATCTATTTCGGCAACAACTTTGCCCGGTTGGGTATAATCGTAGTATAAATCGCGGACAATACCTACGCGGAAGCCGTCGGCAAAGACGGGGCTGGATTTTGTCAGTCCATTGACATTCTCGAACTTCACGTAGAAATAGCTGGAGGGCTTGAACATGTTTATGCCTTTCAGGTAGTTGATGCCGTATACCAATATGCAAAGTGCGGCTATACCTGCTATTCCTATTCTAACTTCTTTTGTAATATACTTCATGATGTATCTTTTGTTATTTATTCCTGTTCTTTTTAAATTCGTTGATGGCTGTGTTGATGTTTATCTTTTCTCCATTCTTGAATGCTATGATGAATGCGTCCTTGAATTTGTCCGTAATGCTACGTTTGCTGCGTAACACCTTGTTGTAATCGGGTGATGCACTGTACGTGTATTTGTAAATTCCGCCTTCTTTATAATAATCCACGTTTTTCAGCCCTTTCAGCCTTTTATCATTCTTGGCTAAAGGACGTGAAGATGTGAGTATCTGTATCTTAAACACAATACCACTCTGCTCTGTTTGGGAAATGGCTGCATTTTCTGACCTTTGCGGACGTTGAGCAGCTTGGCTGCTCTCTGCTTGAGTCGCATTTCTCTTTTCAGGTATAGCTGTGGTTGCGCTACCTTCTTTTTGAGCGGGCTCGGGTACATCTTCCGGAAGAATGGTGTTACTGCTTCCGTTCAACCGGATTTCCTGCTCGCGCTTATAGGTGAGGAAAGCGCGGAAGATACCGTTGGCAAGTGTGGTAGTGCCTGTTTCAGTATTAAGGTATCGCTCCTCTTCCGGTGTGGAGATGAATCCGAGCTCTACCAGTATGCTTGGCATGGCACTGGCTTTCAGCACCAGAAAACCTGCCTGGTGTACGCCCCGGTCCGTACGTTTGCAGGTTTGACGGAAATGCTTTTGTACGAGGGATGCGAGATGCACACTCTGTGACATGTATTTGTCCTGCATGAATTCGAAGATGATGTAAGACTCTGCCGAGTTGGGATTAAAGCCGGCATACCGTGTCTTGTAATCGCTTTCGTAAAGGATAACGGCATTCTCGCGTTTGGCTACTTCCAGGTTGGCATCCGATTTTGCCAGACCTAGTGTCCAGGTGGAGGCTCCTTTAGCTGTCCGGTTTTTGGCCAAGGCATTGGTATGTATGGAGATGAACAAGTCTGCTTTGGCATTATTGGCAATTTCGGCGCGTCGGTCCAGAGGAATGAATATGTCCCGGTCTCGCGTATAGATAACTTTTACGTCGGGACAGTTCTTCTTGATTTGTTTGCCAAGTTTGAGTGCGACATTCAGATTGATATTCTTCTCTTTGGAAATTTTTCCCACTGCACCCGGATCGTGTCCGCCGTGTCCGGGGTCTATAACGACAACGAAGTTTTTAGCTTCAGCGTTGCCACAGCAAAAGGGAGAGATAAGCATCCCTAAGCATATACTTATATATAATATATATCCTCTGTATAGTTTCATATAATTGTGCAAAGACAATGCTTTCTTTTTTGCTTGGCAAATGTAGTGGAAATTTATAGAAAACTAAAGGTTTATGTTCGGTTTTATTGTTCTACCTCTCATTTTTAATGGAATTAATGTCTGTGTGTGGTTCAATGTTTCGATAATATACGTAACTTTGCGGCAGGAAGTTACGAAAAGAGTGTAATTTATTGGAAATGAGCGTAGGTTAATTGCTCTTGATAGTAATAGGTTACGATTTAGTTAGTTATCTACTGCATTATCCTTCTGCGCGTTGCGTAACCTTCAAAGAACTCTTCGTATGCAAAAGTAGCTATTTAATTCGAGATTTTGATATAAACTCCCGTTTTTTATCCCCTCATTCATAAGAATTTTCCGTAAAAGCGGTATTGTCCGTCGGCACACCATTGCCCAAAACGAGTTTGGAACAAACGTGTGCCGACTACCGCATAGCTGGAGAAAAGGGCATTGCCTCACGCCTAAACGATGTTTAGACAGATGAAGCAATGCCCCTTTCTTTTGCGCCTATGCCAAGAGGTGCTTTTACGGGTTTTCAAATGATTTTTCTTTTTTCGCTGTCTCTTTTGCCGGAAGCGGAAAGTGAATGCAGAGTGTGTCAGCCTGCCCCATGAATGAAACAGGCGCCCACACACAGCCGGACAAACCGGGAAGAATGATTGTTGCCACCCGGCTGAACAAGTTCCGTCGGATCGGAAACAATCATACTTCCTTTGTTGTGGTTTGCCCTTTTCACGCTTCCGGTGATGTCTTTTTCCTTTTGGTGATTCTTTTTTTTACGGATTTTCCCCTGAAGTTTTTTTCTACACAATCTGCCTCTGTTTTCGTTTACCTCCATTTTGCGCCTTTCAGTAAGCCGCATCAGTCAGTCATTTTCGTTCTGGGCGCAAAGGTAATTCCGGGATTGGACGGGAAAGCAAGGTCAAGCCTCCTGTTTTCGGTAAAAATCTCCAGCCCTGCGGGTAGTATTTTGACCGAAAAACCTTGCATTCCCTAATCCCTACCTTTTCAAGCACCCGAAACGAAAACGACCGATGCGACAGAAAGACGCATAAAAAAAATGTCGGATAAACGAGAGGCAGATAAGATAGTTTGAAACTCAACTCCCTCAGCTCTTGAATCCGCATTAAAAACAAAAAAATCAAAAACAGCGAAGATATGACGGCAACGGCAAATTTCAGACAAATGGCGCAACACATCGGGTTGGCGATATGCGGCTTGATGATGCGCACCGCCTTCGGGGTGTTCGGCATCCTTTGGGGCATCATCAGAGAGATTGTAAACGGAGTGTTCCGAGTGGCGATAGGTGTAATCGTGGCTATCCTTTCCACCATTGCCTTCTTTGGCTTCATCCTTTGGTTATTCACCCTTTAACCCTTACCGACATGGCAAAAAGAAACAGCAAGACGGCAGCGCAGCAGTGCAGATATTACGAGGTGGACAACATCTTCGTGTATATGGTGGAAACGTACATCAACGGCAATTTTGAAACTTTCCGAAGATTGTACCACGAACTGAACAAGGACGCACGGAGGGATTTCATGGACTTCCTTCTCAGCGAGGTAGAGCCGACCTATTGGAGAGAGATACTGAAACAGATAATCTAAAAATGACAGCGATATGAAAGGAACAGACCATTTCAAGAGAACGATATATATGTACTTGGAACAGCGTGCGGAGGAAGATGCGCTATTTGCAAAGAAGTACCGCAACCCTGCCAAGAACATGGACGAGTGCGTGACCCACATTCTGAACTATGTGCAGAAAAGCGGTTGCAACGGTTTCACGGACGGAGAGATATTCGGGCAAGCCATCCACTACTATGAGGAAAACGAGATAGAGGTGGGCAAACCGATGGACTGCCAAGTGGTTGTGAACCACGTTGTGAAACTCACGGCAGAGGAAAAGGCGGAGGCACGTCAGAACGCTGTCCGCAAATACCAAGAGGAGGAACTCCGCAAGTTGCAGAACCGCCACAGACCGTCAGCGAGAAAAGAAAACCAACCCCAACCCTCATTATTTGATTTAGGCTTATGAAACCGAAGACCAAGATACAGAAAGAGGTGGCAAGACTTTCCGCCAACCTTCGCCCCATATCAGCGACACAAATAGATTGGGCATACCGCCACTGCGTTGAGCATATCGGCTACCGCACCAAGAAAGGGAACATCACCTGTTCCGACTGCGGTCACGAGTGGCACAGCGACAGCGGACTATGCGACACCCTTGAAGGCTGCACCTGCCCCAAATGCCATGCCGAACTCAAAGTGCAGGACACACGCAGACGCATCTACAAGGAAACGCAGAATTTCAGCGTGATAACCACCTGCAAAGGGTATCAGGTAATCCGCGTGGCGCAGGTCAGATGCGAGAGCAGGAAAGGCGAACCGATGCGTTTCTACTGCCACGAGGTCGTGCAGCGTTGGATTTCACCCGACGGCAAGGTTACGGACATGGCGTTGCTCCGTGGCTTCCTTTTCTGCTATTGCGATGTGTGGGCATTAGGCAGCGATATGGAGGTAAGACCGCACAACAGCCTATACGATGATGTGGTGGCAAGAAGCTGTGCATATCCAAAGATGAGGATATTGCCCCAACTCAGACGTAACGGCTTCAAGGGCGATTTCCACGGCATCTCCCCCGTGCGTCTTTTCAAAGCCTTGCTTTCAGACCCAAGAATTGAAACCCTTATGAAAGGCGGTGAGATTGAGGTCATGAAACACTTTCTTTTCAATACCCGTACTGCCGATGAATGTTGGGCATCATATCTGATTGCCAAGCGTCACAAGTATCAGATAGACAACCTCTCAATGTGGTGCGACTATCTGCGTATGCTCAAAAAACTCGGTCAAGACCTCCGTAACCCGAAGAACATCTGTCCCGAAGATTTCATGGCGGCACACGACAACGCAACCCGAAAAATTGAAGCCATACACGAGAAGGAAAGAGCCGCAGAGCAACGCCGTTGGGAGATTGAAAGGCGTGAGCGTGAGCAACAGCGACAACTCCAACGAAAGAAAGATGCGGAGGATTTCATCGCCAACAAATCCAAATTCTTCGGCTTGGTAATCACGGACGAGGAAATAATCGTCAAGGTGCTTGAAAGCATAGACGAGTATTACAACGAGGGCAAGACGCAGGGCATCTGCGTGTTTGGCAGTGGATACTACAAGAAAGCCGACACCCTCATACTATCGGCAAGGATTGGCGATGAGATTATTGAAACCGTAGAGGTGGACTTGCGAACCCTCGAAGTGGTGCAGTGCCACGGCAAGCACAACCAGGACACCGAATATCACGAGCGCATCATAGACCTTGTGAACAAGAACGCCAACCTTATCCGTGAGCGGATGAAAGCGGCATAGCATAACCCCTAAAACAACATTGATATGGAAGTAAGAATTGAAAGTATGATTTGTGTGTGGGATGATGCAATCCCCACGATGTTCCTTGAATTTGTGAACCTCCTCACTCTCACAACGAGTGAGGGGGAATTGAGAAAGAGCGTAAAGGAGTTTGCCGAGAAGCACGAACTTGACAAGTTTTTCCTTTACGGCTTCGGCTCACACCATTTCTACCTGCACCAACGCTACACAAGCAACCCCGAAATGGTGATGAAGAACAGAGTTCTGTCAGTACATTTTTAACCATCTAAAAAGCAACATTATGACAACACGAATGACCATCAACGGAGTAAGCACCTGCGCGGAAGCAGGTACGGAGAAATACGAGCGTTTCCAATCGGGTATCGGAAGACGCAGGCGGACACTTGTGCAGTACGACTACCGCCACCCCATAGACAGAGAATTGTTCTCTTGTGTCAAACCCACGTTGGACGAGTGCCGAGCCGCACGGGACAAGTGGCTGAACGCAAAGAAGGGAAAGGAGGACAGACTATGAACACGACCTATCAAACGCTGATAGTCAAGTTCAGCGAACCTATCACGGCATTGGACGGTATCTTTGACGATACCGGAGCGTGGGGAACGGACACCCTCAAGGGGTGGATAGATGATTACGAAAGCACACGTTTCACCGCCACCGACAGCCATACGGCAGTCATCACGAGCGAGTACAATATGGAATGTGTGAAAGAGTGGCTACAACGGCAGACCCCCATTTCCGAAATGCGAGAATTTTGAACGGGATGGCGGTGTCCGCACCGCCAATACTTAAAACCCTAAAAACAAAAGATATGATAGCCAAGACGATATTACAGCAGATAGGCGGAAAACGCTTCACCGCCATGACAGGTAGCCGTGATTTCATAGATATGGGCAACGGCTTACGGATGAGCCTTGCAAGGAACAAAACAAGTGCCAACCGCCTTGACATCATCTATGACGAAGGGGCAGACCTCTACAATATGCGCTTCTACCGCAGGACGTTCAGCAAAAAGACCTTTGAGTGCAAGACAAAGGACATTGCCGTACACGAGGGTATCTATTTTGATATGCTGGAGGAAATGTTCACGATGGTGACGGGACTTTACACACGCTTTTGAGTGGCGGGGCGGCGAGAGCCGCCCTACTTTCTTTCAGTGAGCATGATGGCGGACAAAGAAAGTAGCAAAGAAACCTTTGTCCAATCTGCGATAACTAAAAAATCCGCAAGTAAAACTTGCGGAGGCTATATATTGGGTCGTTATTTTTTGGTGGAGGGGAATGATAATCTCGAACCGTTGAACTACACATTTCTGCTTCGTCTCCATTTCCCCCAACGATTTGATACGTTCAATCATTTTTGTTGTTCCTTTCTGAATTTTCCTAAATACTTTCTTCATAATTTCGCTATACTTTTTATGGTTAATAACTATGTTTTGTATTGCTCTCACAACACTTACAACTTGAAGTGTTATTTGGAAACCGATAGGCAAAAATGGCTCAACGATGTCAATTAACGAGAAAATCCTACGATAATCTATCAAGTGATAGAGCAAAAGACGTGCCAAGTTAAATATGGCACGTCTTTTGCCAGTTTTGTCAGTCCTTTTATGGGATATACAACAGCGCAAACTCCGCCTTTCTCCGTTTGAGCAGCATGGCGTGGCGTTTTCCTTTGTAGTTGCAGAAGGCTATATACTCACGGTAGATGTTCCTGTCACCAGCTTCCAGCTTCTTGATTAAGGTGCTTTTGGGGATTGTTTTGCTGCCTAACAGCTTCGCCGGTCCCACATTGTAAGCTAACGTGCCAAGCAAAATCGAATCAACCCCGAATTTACGGAACATGGCGACAAATTTGCGCAGGTCTTTCCGCAAAAGTTCATCCGCATCCCGTTTTGTCATGGTTCGTGCCGAATACTTCTCGTTTGGCAAAAGTTTGTGACCCCAACCGACGTATGGGTAGTGTTTTTCTGAGTGCCAGCCTTCAAAGTAGCGGCAGCATAAAAAAGCACGTTCCATAAGCGGCAGTCGGTAGATTGCCGCCTGCCCGTCCGTTCCCTCTTGGCGGCTGATCTGCGCGGACACAGAACAGACCGTCAGAAGTGAACAGAGCATTGTCATGAATACACGCATCATTTCAACAAGGGGCTGAAGTTGCCGATGGGAACGATGGTAAGATCGTCGTCCTTTACATTCCTGTTGTTGAAGTCAAATTCCAGTTCGTAGGAGTTGCTAAAGTTATCCTCCACCACCACGATGAAATTATGCGCCTCATCACCCGCCGCCGTGTAGTACAGGCGGAATTTTTCGTTCTCCAGCAGGTAGCGGTCGTTAGGCAGGAAGGTGATGCCGTTATCCATTTTGAGCGAGCCTTCCCCCTCGAACTGGAAATAGCGGATGGTATAGAGCGTACCCGAAAAGTCGCCCTCCTTTTTCAGTTCACAGCGGATTTCCACTGTCTGCCCCTTTACTACCTTGTTCGGCACGGGCATGACCTCCACCGTGAAGGGATAGGACTGCTGGATGTCCATGTCATCGTCACATGACACGAGGGTGAATGACATGGCGGCTATCAGGCATAACGCCACTGCCTTGAATATTGATGTTCTCTTGTTTCTGTTGTTCAGTATGTTCATTGTTCTTCGATTTTTAGATGGTTGTTTTTCTGTTTTTTCGTTGTCAGTTGCAGGTACTCGTTCAAGTCCTTGCAACCGTCATAGAGGGAGGAACGGTCGGTGACACGTTCCCCGTATCGCATGGTAAGTGCGGCAAGCGTCCGCCGTCCGGCTTCGTCACGGTCGAGGAAGCAGCCGATGCGCCCGTATCCGTCCAGCAATCCCGCCGCCTTCTCCACGTTGGCGACTGAGTTCAGCACAAGACAGTCAGCGTTACCGGTTACACCAAGCGTCACGGCAGAGAGAAAGTCCATGAAGCCCTCGAACACGAGGCACTCGTCAGCCGGGATGTCATTCGCCTTTACCAGTGATACAGACTTCGGAGGTATGCAACCCTTGAAATATCGGCTTCTGACTTCATAGCCACCTGCCATGTTCGGAAAGCCAACGGCAAAATACCGTTTCCCACGCACACCGTAGTTCAAGCGGCAGCAGTGACGGGATGCGATGGCGTAAGGGATGCCCCGTTCCTCTAAATACTCCGTCAGCAGTGAGCGGAGCAGCGGAGCGACCTCCACATCCTCAAAAACGGATTCGGTCGGCTTCGAGAGATAGACGGGCTTTTCCCATCCGGCAACCGTCATATTGGCGGCTTCCGCTATGAACTTCGCTTGCTTCATGAAGTCATCGCTTTGCAGAAACTCCCCGGCAAGCGTGAAGATGTCGCCGCCCTTGCCCAAACCGAAGTCGTACCAGAGCTGTTTCGCCACGTTCACACGGAAAGAGGATGTGCGCTCGCCCCTGTACGGGGCAAGATACCACAGCTCGTTACCGCTCCTCCTGACAGGCTCATGCCCCAGCCGTGCGAGAAAATCCGCAAGCGGCATCCTTCTGACAGCATCTATTTCCGTCCTTTCCATGCCCGTGTCAGTTGATGATGAACTTGATACCGACCCCGAACTGCGTGTGGAACTTCCGTGTGTCGCCACCCCAAAGGCAACGCTCCCGCAGGTTGGCAAGCAGGGCGATACGGTCTGCCACGTAACACTCCACATCGAGCGTCAGCGCACCGCCGTAGATGAAGGCGTCCCGGTCGTGCAGCGTGGAGCCGTCATGCAGCACCTTCTTCCCCCAATTTACCGCCTCATATCCGGCGAGAGCCGAAGCCCCGGCATAGACGAAAACAATCTTTCGGGCGTCCGACAGTATCTTGAAGTAATAGCCGCCCTCCGCCGTGAACTGCGCCACGGGTATCTTGGTGTCCTTGTAGGGATTGTTCTTCAACAGGTATTCGCCACCGAACACCCACTTGTTCCCCTTCTTCGTGTAGGTGGAGAGAGCCGCCCCGAAGCTGTACCCGCCGTCCTTGCCGCCGAGATTGAAGCCGTCCGCCATGTCCGCCCTCACCTCGATGCCCTGCATCTTCGGCAGACACCGCTGGGCGTGCGCCTGCCCTGTAAAAAGGGCAAGCGACGCGATGATTATTGCGATGTACTTTCTCATGGTCAGCGTACTTGAAGTTCGTTGATGGTACCCGCGCGTACCAAATCCTCGTTCTCAATCACGAAGGACTGGTGACGGCCGCCGTTCTTCTCGTTCAATTCCACCACGAGGCACTTGTCATCGGGGATGGTGAACTTCGCCATCGTGAAGACCGTGCGCTCGCTCTTTTTGCCCGGCACGAGGGTGGCGTAGTTCTGCGCGCGGAGCGGCAGAATAATCTGCTCCTGCACGGCAGTACGCTTCGCAACCTTCTTGTCCACGATTTTCCAAGTGATGTAGTCCACATCGAAAGGCACGTTGCTCTGGTTCTTTATCTCCGTGTGGAAATAAAGCAAGCCGTTGTGCGTGTAGATGCCTTTCAACAGGTATTGGATGCCGAAACGCTTGCAGCCGATATGCTTCACCTCGCGCTTGTTCTGTTTGTGGATGGACTTCATGATAAGGCGCACCAGCATCGGGCTTTCGCTGCCCAGCTCTTTCAGATAGATTTCCTGCGCGTTGTTCGGGCGGTTCACCGTGCTGCCGTCATGGATGAAGTCGCACATCTCCACGTTGAGCAACAGCGGTTCGGCGGCGTACTTCACGTGTAGGCTCGGTAATGGACGCCTTGCCACCTTTCGGTGGTAGGTTTCCCATAACCTGCCCCCGAACCGTACGTGCAGGTCTCCCTGCATACGGCTCTCCACTGGTAATATCAGTTTATTTGTCATGTTCATGAATTTTGGCATTACAATGTTCACATACCGCCAATGTCTTGCGCCATTTCTTAATCATTATTCGGTGCCACTCAGTGTTGAGGGGTATCCCTTTGAGTTTACGAACCTGATACATTACGGTCTTGACATTGGTTGCTCCACACAGTTCACATTTGTGTTCCATAAGTCTCTCTGCGAGAGTAGGAAACGGAAGTACAAATGTATTTGGTAAATTATCGCAAGTTGCGTCTTTGTTTGGTTCTTGCCTCGCAAATCCATCGTTATAGAATATTCGGAACTTGGTTTCCCCTTTCTTTTCTTGATAAGGAATTGCCAAATCATGGTCTCTCCTGTACTTTCGTATTACCTTGGCAGTAGATGAATTTAATTTCTTTGCTAAGGTCTTGCAGAAACTATATCGCATTATGTAACCGAATTTACTTCCTGCATAAGAGATGTTGTCCGCAATTCTATAATATTGGTACAAACCTCTAATTTCAGTTGTATAGCGTGCGCAGATTGTTGCAGGGTCTTCCTTGGTTAGGTAATTGCGTGGCATGGCATACCAAATTTCCTTTCCATTGATTACCCTAAGTTCCATAGCCTTCAGTTCCAATAATTTCTTTTGGACGGTGGCAATGGGCAGAGTAAGCATTATGCGTCCGCTAAACGGTCTCTTCAACCAACCCAGCTTATTTCGCTTCATGGCTTCGGATTTTCTGATAGAGATTTCATACCCAAGAAACTTTGCTGAGTCCTGTGCATTTGTGATAAGAGTCTTTTCTTCAGATAGTTCAAGTTTTAGCTTGTCTCTCATGAAGGTTGTAAAATCCTTTTTCATCTTTACACAATCGTCCTTGCTACCAATTACACCGATTAGAAAATCATCGGCATATCTGATATATTTGAGTCTCTTGTAATTGCTATCCATAGCCATTGACGCTGATGTATTGCGAGTCATTGCTTCCGCAACTTTCAGTTGGGAAAGCAATTCTCTTTTGATGTCCTCATCTGTGGCGTTTCTGATAGCCTTGCGTAACCTTATAGCCTTTCGACTATATTTTGCGTGGAGTGGGTTTTCCCGCCTTTTCTTGCCTTTATCGAAGGATTCAGCATACTCACGCATGTACTTATCGAACTTATCAAGGTAAACATTAGCCAGAATGGGGCTTATAATTCCTCCTTGTGGTGTTCCCGAATACGTGTTGTGAAATGTAAAATCTTCAATATAACCAGCCTTAAGGAATTTCCATATCAGTCGAATAAATCTTTCGTCTGATATACGCTCACGAAGAGTGTCAATCAAAATATGGTGGTCGATGTTGTCGAAGAACCCTTTGATGTCTCCTTCAATGAACCAGTTTGCACCAGTGAAGAGATTTCGGATGGAACGCAAGGCTGTCTGACAGCTTCTTCTTGGTCTGAATCCATGCGAAGTATCCTCGAAATGTCCTTCGTAAATAGCTTCAAGAATAAGTCTGACGACCTCTTGTACCATCTTATCTTCGATTGATGGTATGCCTAATGGTCTTTTCTTCCCATTCTTTTTGGGAATATAGACTCTTCGGGCTGGTGTTGGCATGTAGCTTTCATCCTTTAGCGTAGCTATCAGATGTCCTATTCTTTCAATACTCATTCCGTCAATGGTTTTATCGTCTGAGCCAGGTGTCATGTTACCGGGTTTTGCATATATCCGCTGATAGGCTACATAAAACATCTGTTCATTGAATAGGATGCGGTACAACCTTTCATACTTGTAATGCACATCTTTACTATGTGCAGATAAACTGTTTAATATGGTCTCTGGATTTCTCATACGTCTCACACGTTATCATTTGACTATATTAAGATTACCAAGCTGTTCCCCTTCGCCATGTACGTGGCTTTCCCACGCTCAGACTACTACGGGAACTCCGTTGCCATGCGGAGTTTTCAGAGCCTGCGCTCATAGCCTTTCGGCATCTCCGTGTAGGCAATCCCCATTTAGTGGACTTGATAACTTGGCTTGACAGACTATCGGATGCAACGTACATCCTTTTCCGTTTTCTGTCGGATATGTCGCAGTAAATTCCTTGCCCATCACTCCGTTCAATAAGCGTGGGTACTGCGAGGCAACGTATGTAACTGCTTTCCGTTGCCACCTCTACATAAGTCATAGGACTATTGTTCAACCAATCAGGCTTCATCCTTATGTCTGTCTTTTCCCAATAGCAATTCAGTCGCAGTTTAGCTATTAACTGACTTATCGCGTTACCGACATGCTTCACTCCCCGTTTGGTTTCCCATTCGGATAAGTCGGTTTGGGATAGGTTTCTTAATTGGAATACTAACCTAATCACTTGCCAGTGTGATTATTATCAAGCCCCTATTATGGGCGCACTGAAGGTGTAGAAACTGCCGTCCTCCGTGATGACGGACATATTCGTTTCGTTGGGAAAATTCCTTACGGTAGCCTTCACACGGATGATGTTCTCCGCTCCGTCGGCTTTCCCGGCAATCAGGTCGGGCGAGCCTAAATCGACATAGCGCACCTCCGCCGGAAAAATGACGTGGACGGTCTTGTCGTAGGTCACTTCCAGACCGTGCGGCGGTATCATGCGGTCGAAGGTCAGCTTGCGTGACAGCCCGTGATATAGGTCGCCGTCCGCCTCCTTCTGCGGATAGACCTCCTTCGTCAAGGTCGGTTGTTCACTTCCGTTGGTCGTTTCAACGGTTACATTCTCCTGCGCGTTGGCAGTTATGATGCCCATAGCGAGGGCAAACATGATGATTACTTTTCTCATTACTTTTGGATTTTAGTGGTAATTTTTATTGTTTTCAATATTTTTCTTGGTAAAGCATGACCCTGTACCCGGCTTTCAGATGCACCTTGACGGTTCGCATCTTTTTGGCGATGTACTGGCTCGTGCCTTGTATCAGCCCCTTGCCCAAGTCGGAGGCGAGCTGCGCCCCGGCATTGGTGGAGATGTTGATGCTGCTTCCCAGCGAGCCGCCCATGTTGGCGGCGACCTCCCGGACGGCGTTCATCTCCATCGAGTTCGGGATGAAGATGCCGGGCTGTCCGTCCGTGTCATAGACCGCAAGCTCCACGGGGATAATCGTGCCGTCGTATTCCAGCGAGGTAATCTCGATGTCGAGCCGCTCACCCTGTATCTTGCCCGTGCCGACCACCACCGCACCCCGGGGTATTGTCCTGCCTGCCACCGCCATAGGCTCCAGCAGGCGCAGCCTTACCGTCTGCCCGTCCGTCACGCTCTGCGCCCCATGCACGCACGCCGGTATGGTGTTCCTGTCCAATACCTCCGCCGTGCCGACAGCCGTGTTGAAACCCCGGTTGCGTTCCTGCGATAAGGCGGCGACAAACTCCGCGTTACTCATAGGCTGTGAGAGTGAAGAAACTACTTGATGCTCCACCTGTCTGATAGGCATTGCCTTGTTCTTCTTCCCTTTCTGCACGGTAGTTGGCTCTGCCCTCTGTTCCGCCGATGGCTGTCCTCCGTTCTGACCGCCCATGTACTTTGCCGCCAGCTCGTAGGACTTCTCCATAAGAGCCACCTGCTCGTCCATAGAGGAAGCCTTGCCCCTCTCGCTTTCCAGTTCCGACTCCAGCGATGCGATGCGCTCCAACAATTCGTCCATCTCCGCATTGTCGTTTTTCGGCTGGTCGTAGAAGTTTCCGAGCGTGGCGTTCAGGTCACGGTAGGCGGCTGCGGAGGACTGGATGGTCTGCGGCGTGGCTGGCTTTGCCCTTTCTTCCTTGCCGCCCGGATTGGCGAGGTCGAAGTCCACTCCGTTCTCCGTTCCCGCTATCTCGCGGTCGAACATGTCGCCCAGCTGCCCGATGGCACGGTTGCGGCTCTCCTGACGCTCTTCCATCTCCCCATGCTCGTAGGCTTTCAGCTTGTCGCCGATAATCTGCCGGTTCGCCTTGTCAGCGTCGGGCATCTCGGTGTTGTATCCGTCCGTTCCCGGCGGTTGCTCCTTGCCGGAGGACGGGGCGAATATCAGCCACATCGCCCCGATGAACACCAACACCATAGCGGGCAGCACGATCATCTTCTGCCGTTTCAGCCGTTGCGCCTCTGTCAGCGGTTCGCGCTCCTTTTTCGGTTTCCCCGTTTCGGGAGCAGCTTTGTTCTCTTTCGTCGGTTCATTCTTTGTCTGTTCCATATAAATAAGGTGTTAAGTGATTGCCTGTTTCCGCCGGGGTCGGCAGTTCCACCCGTCCGGCGTGTCCCGTTTCCATATGTGAGCCGTCGTTCCTGCCGATGTCATAGACGGCTCTGCCGAAGGTGTAAAGGGCAAGCACCGCGAAGGCGGCGAACATCCCCAGCACGATGCGGCGGCGTGTTTCCGGCGGCAAGCCGTCCAGATACCCTTTGAGACTTGCCGCCAAGCGTTTCCGTTTGTCGTGGAGTTTCCAATACATGCCCCACATTGATTTTCTGATACTTTTCATGTCCTGTTACCGTTTGATAGTCTGTAAATCCTTGTTCTCAATGATGGTGAAACCCTCGATGGTAAAACCGTTCGGGTTGTCATCCGACCGCGATGCGTTCAGCAGGCGGCAGGTGGTCACGAGGCTGCGCTCGGTGACGTTGCTCTGCCGGATGATTTTCTGTGTGGCGTAGGTCACGGCACGGTAGGGATAGGCGTTGAAGTCGCACACCACGCTGTCCACCTTCAGCACTTGGTTGATGTTCCCGGCGATGATGCGGTTGTAGTACCCCTTCTCCGCGAAGTCCGAATAATAGTGGTACACGCTCTTGTCCGCCAGCAGCAAGGCACGTTTCACGTTGTGTTCAATCGCGCTTTTTTCAGGTGATAGCGTGAAGAACATCTCGTGGAAACGGCGCACATGTTCCCGTGCCTCCGCCGGGCGGTTCTGCGACAAATCCTGAGACAAGGCGAGCATCAGGCTCTTGCCGTTGTCCAGCACATAGATTTTCTCCCGTTGCTTCTCTGCGAAACGGTAGGAGTTCCACACGCTCCACACCGTCACCACGGCGCACAGCGAGAGGAAGACGATACCGAACAGGCGTATCTGCCTGAACGACGATTCGATGTTTCTAAGTGATTTGAATTCCATTTATATTTTCCAATTTATGATTGCACATTGATTATTTCAGCAATTTGCCGACACGTCCGACTGCGTTTCCTGCGGCTGCACCCGCCACGCTGCCCGCCATGCTTCCGGCTCGTCCCGCCATCTGGTTCACGTTGCGACCGTAACCGCCCATGCCTCCGGCTTGGATAATCCAGCCCGCAACGGTGGGAATGGTAAAGTAGCCGATGATGCCGATGCAGAGGAATACGATATACACCCCGTCGCTCGAATCCAGCGAGAAGTTCGGGTCTGCCTGCATCCGCTCGATGTCGTTTTGCAGCATCAGAACCTGTATCTTCGCCAGTATGGTGCTGAACATGTCCGATACCGGTAGCCACAGATAGACCTGTATATAGCGGCATATCCACTGCGTGAGCGTGTTTTGGAAACCGTCCCATACCGACAGGGCGAAGGCTATCGGACCGAGAATCGCCAGCACCACGAGAAAGAAGGTGCGGACGGTGTCTATCACGAGGGCGGCGGCTTGGAACAGCAGTTCGAGTATCTCGCGGAAGAAGTCGCGGATGCTCTTCTTCATGTTGTACATTCCCCGGTCGATATACATTCCCGCCATCGTCACCATGTCGGAGGGCGACCAGCCGAGTTCCTCCAGTTGCTTGTCAAATTCCTCGTTGGACACGAGGTAGGCGGTTTCGGGGTTGCGTACCATCGCCTCGTATTCCAGTTTGTCCTTCTGCTCCCGGTATCGGTTCATGTCCAGCGTTTCCGCCTCCAGCATCTTTGCCGTGCCCTGTACGACGGGTGAGAGGATGCTGTTTATCGTGCCCAGCACCACAGTCGGGAAGAACATGATGCACAGACCGATGGCAAAAGGACGGAGCATCGGGAATACGTCTATCGGTTCAGCTCTCGCCAGCGACTGCCATACCCGGTAGGCGACGTAGAACAGCGCACCCAGCCCGGCGATGCCTTTCGCCACACCAGCTATGTCCCCACACAGCGGCATCATCTGCTCATAAAGTGAACGTAAAATCTGATGAAGGTTGTCGAACTTCATAGGCTACCAGTATCTTTCGTTCATGTTCCCGTACAGCCCCATGATGCGGTCGAGGTCGTTCTTCTTTTTCGCACGCAGGTAACTCACGGAGATGTTCTTGTTCGTGTAGTAGCTCACGAGGTTGCGGTAACGCTTCATCTTCGAGTGGCAGCGTTCCACCACGTCCATGCGCTCCTTGTCGGTCATGGAGAGCGTGGTGATGTTCACCACGTTCCTGAGTTCCGTCAACACTTCGTTGCTTTCCTCCAGCAGTTTCGTGTAGCCGAAAGCGATTGCGGAAAGCTCTTCGGGTCTGAAATTCCCGTCACGGAGCATCCGTTGGAAACTGTTCACATAGATGTCTGTGATGTCGCCCACCATCAGGATGGTCTGCTGCACCTTGCGGGCGTCCTTGACCAGATTGTTCACCGATTTGAGGGCATCGTAATACTTCTTGCCCTGCTGATAGATTTTCACCGTCTCCTGAAAGTTGCTCACCATGTTCGTGGCGGTCTTGGAGGTATGGATGATGTTTTTGGAGGCATTGATGATGCCCTGCGCTAGATTGCCCGGATCGCTTACGACCCACTGTGCGCTTGCCCTGCCCGCGAAAAGCAGGCACAGGCAGATAATCATTGTTATTCTTGTTCTCATGTTACTTTGGATTTTAGTGGTTGTTATTCTTCGGTCGGATGTCCCGGCTGCGGCTTCACCCGCACATAGTCCCCGTTTGGCGAGAAAGTCAGCACATCCGTGGCCTCGTTGTAGGACACGTCGATGCGGAAGCCGGTGTTCATGAACAGGTTGCCGTTCTCCTCCTGCAAGAGATAGGTTTCCGGCTTGAGCTTGCGGCGCAGACCGCTACGACGGAACACCGTCACTTTGTAGGCTTCGCCCTCCTTGTAGATAAGCACGTCAGGTTTTCCCTCCACGCTCTCCCAGTTCCCGCACAGCATGTCGCGGCGGTTGTCGGCCACGTCGCAGGATTGCAGCATCATGACCGCCAATCCGATAAGGCACTTGCTGACTTGCAGCATTTTCACTTTTGGTAAATTCATACGCGTTTTTCTTTTTTGGTTGATACATTCTGTTTTTTAGTTATTCCTTGTTTCTCCGCCTTTCGGCAAGCTGCCGGATGGCGGCTTCGATGTCGTCGCCCAGCTTCTCCGCCAGACGGTAAACCTCCACTTTTTCCGTTTCCTCGGTGGTGTACGCCAGATACTCTTCCGCGCTGACCTCCGTGGCATAGACCGCCGACTGCGTGCCGCCCAAGCCTATCCACACCTCCTTGTAGAGCCGTGAAGGGTTGTTCGCCATGTTGATGGAGAGTATCTGCGACTTCTCCTTTTCCGTCAGTCCGAGCAACGCCTGTATCTGGTCGAACTTGTTCATATATTTCCTTTGGTCAAGCAGGATTTTACAATCCGAGTTGTTGATAATGCTCTCTTTGACCACCGGAGAACTGATAATGTCGTCCACCTCCTGCGTCACCACGATTGCCTCGCCGTAATATTTTCTGACCGTCTTATACATATAGCGCAGATATTCAGCCATGTTCGCCGATGAGAGGGCCTTCCAAGCCTCTTCCACGATAAGCTGTTTCCGCACGCCTTTCAGCCGCCGCATCTTGTTGATGAAGGCTTCCATGATGATGATGGTCACGACGGGGAACAGTTCGCGGTTTTCTTTAATCGAATCTATCTCGAAGACGATGAACCGCTTGCCGAGCAGGTCGATGTTCTCCGTGGAGTTGAGCAGGAAATCGTAACGCCCGCCCCGGTAATACTGCCGCATGGTGGTGAGCATGTTGTCGATGTTGAAGTCGGACTTCTCCACCTTGATGTCACGCTGTGCCAGTTCCTTGCGGTAGTCGTCACGCATATACTCGTAGAAGGTGTTGAACGACGGCACGATGCTACGGTCGGATTGGATGCGCTCAATATAGGCACTCACGGCACTGCCCAGCTCGCCGCTCTCCGTCTTTGTCACCTTGTCGTCCTCCGACTTCCAGAGCGTCAGCAACAGGGTCTTGATGCTGTCCTTCTTCTCCACGTCGAAGATGTAATCGTCGGTGTAGAACGGGTTGAAGCTGATGGGCTTATCTTCCGTGTAGGTGAAATACACACCGTCCGCTCCGCCTGTCTTGCGTCGGATCATGCCGCACAAGCCCTGATAGGAGTTTCCCGTGTCCACCAATACCACATGTGCGCCTTGCTCATAATATTGGCGCACGAGGTGGTTCATGAAGAAAGACTTGCCGCTGCCCGAAGGACCCAGCACGAACTTGTTGCGGTTGGTCGTGATACCTCGCTTCATGGGCAGGTCGGAGATGTCAAGGTGCAGCGGTTTTCCCGTGAGCCTGTCCACCATCTTGATGCCGAAGGGCGAGAGCGAGCTGCGGTAGTTGGTTTCCTCTGTGAACAGGCACACCGCCTGTTCGATGAAGGTGTGGAAACTCTCTTCCGCCGGGAAGTCCGCCGCATTGCCGGGTATCGCCGCCCAGTAGAGTGTCGGGCAGTCGATGGTGTTGTGGCGCGGCACGCATTCCATGCTTGCCAACTGGCTGCCCACGTCGTTCTTGATATGCTTCAGTTCCTCCGCATCGTCGCTCCACGCCATGACGTTGAAGTGTGCCCGTACCGAGGTCAGTCCGTAGGAATGGGCTTCGTTCAGGTATTGGTCTATCCACTCGCGGTTGATGCTGTTGCTCCTTGAATAGCGAGATAGCGACTGCATGTTACGGGCGGACTTCTCGAACTTCTGCAAGGTTTCCTCACTGTTGTCTATCAGCACATACTGGTTGTAGATATGGTTGCAGGAGAGCAGAAGCCCCACCGGGGAGGCGAATGACAGTCGGCAGTCACTCCGGTCGGTGGAGAGCTTCTCGTAACGGGTGTCGGTAGCCACCTTGCCCGGCAGGTCTTCCGCGTCGGAGAGGGTGTGCAGACACAGGCGGTTGTCGCCGATGCGCATCTCCCTTGCCGAAAGCTCGATGTCCTGCAAGGTGGTGTCACCTTCCGGCATGAGCGAGAAGTAGCGTTCAATAAGTCCCGTCTTTCCCTCAGTACCCACAATCTCATCGGTGGAGAGGCGGCGCAGCCTGACAAGCCCGCTGTCGTTCATGATGCGCTCGAACTGTTCGCAGGCTTCCAAGAACTTGGTCGTGGTTTCCCTGTCCAGCTCCTTCGGGATGATATGTCCCCGGCACAGCGTGCTGAAATTGCTCTGCATCCGGTTACGCTCCTTTGTTGTCTTGGTCAGGTAGAGGTAGCAGGTGTGTTTCAGGTACGGACGCTCGTTGAAGTGACGCTCGAAAGAGCGGCTTAAAAAGCTCATGTCGTCCTTCTGAAGCTCCGGTTTGTAGCGTTCCTTGATGAACCAGTCCTGTTTGTGGACGACGGAGTAGTCCGGCAGCACCTTGATAGCCTTGCACCAGCAACTGTGTATCGCCTCGTACTCCGCACCCGTCACGGTGTAAAGTTCCGGTAGTTCCACCTCGAAAGCCACCGTGATGTCGGCGTCCTTTGAGATGATGCAGCCATGCTCCACCGCTAAAAGTGGGAACCTGTTTTCCAGTGTTGTCATTTTCGATGTATTCCTCATTGTCTTTCTTCCTTTCGTTGTCGTTTGAACAGACGGGTTATCCGCCGCCGGTTGATAAGGTATCGGGGATGGCTCCGTGCCGCTCCTAATTTCATCAGCCCGTGTTCACCGTACCGGGCGTTCAGCGCGAAGGTCTGCCATACAAGGAGGGAGGACGATGCCGCGCCGAAGCCGATACATATCCACTGGTCGATACCGACCATGTAGAGGATGACGAACAGGACGAAGAGAGCCAGCAGACCTCCGCAGAAGATGAAGAGGTACTGTGCCTTCAAGCCCTTGAACTCTACCGGACGGCCGATACCCTTGTTGATTGGGTATTCAGCCATACATTATTTATTAAAGGAAGAATGAGCGCAGGATGGTGGCGGCAACAATCAGGAAGATGCACGCGCCGAACCACGAGGCGGCTGTCTTGCTGGTGTCGGGGTCGCCCGATGAAAACTTGCCGTACACTTTTACGCCCCCGATAAGCCCGACGACTGCACCGATGGCGTATATCAGTTTAGTTCCGGGGTCGAAATAAGAACTCACCATAGAGGTGGCTTCGTTGATGCCCGCCATGCCGTTTCCCTGCGCGAAGGCGGAGGCGGTTGCGGCGATGACAAGTGCCGCGGAGAGGATTGCTTTTCTGTTTTTCAAGATGTTCTTGTTCATAAACTGTTCTTGTTTTTTGCCGTCAAAAGGGTGGATGGTCCTTTGTCGGGCGGTTGATACTTTGTTTCTTTACTTTGGTTTTAGTGGATGCCCGTTTGTTTCCACGGACGTGGGCGTGTCCGTTGCGGATGGGGATGCGCCTTGCGTTTCCTCGCCGCGTGGGTTGATGTCATTCTTTCATGTTCATTTCTTTTATTGTTGTCATACATAGTTGCGAATGTCGAACTCCTCGATGTTGTCCGGCACGACGAACTCCTTTTCAGATTTCTTCAGCCGAATCTCGATAAGCCCCTTGATGCGGATGCCTATCTCCGAAGAGCCTTCCATCATTTTCTCGTACAACTCCGTGCCCTCCATGTCGGTGAACACCTTAGCCGCCTTTTCACGTTCCGCCTGTGTCGCGTCCGGGTTTTTGGCGGTCTTGCAGGCGTCGTCAATCTCGTCAAAGCTGCTGCCCGAAGCCCGTGGCGTGTCCGAGGCGTCCTCTTCCGGTTCGTCGTCCCCGTATCCCAGTTCCTCCGGCGGTATGCTCGTGAAGGTCTCATCGAGTTTTTCCTCCGGGACTTGTGCCGGGCGGGATGCGTTTCCCGTTTTTCCGTCGTCAAAAGTAGCCTCTTCCTCCGACAGCTCAATGCCTTTTTCAATAGTGGCGGCTTCTTGCGTCGGTATGGCAGCGGTTGTCCGGGTGGATGCCATCCTGAAACGGCTCTTGCCGATGATGTCCGCCTTTTCCGCAGGGACTTCCTCGTGTGCCGCTATGCGTTTAGCCTCATTCCCGTCCAGTGACCGCCATAATCCGACAATGCCCTTGAAGAAGCGGACAATCCGCGTGTCCATGATGCGCTCGTAAAGGAGCAGGAACAGGAACCAGAGGTTGCAGCCGACCGATACCGCCAGCAGAATGTCTGTCATGCTGATTGTGTAATTCATATCCTTCCGTTTTTGGTTAGAATACTGAATTGTAATTTCGGGCATAAAGGCTCTTTATCGCATCTTCGCACTGGTTGAAGTGGTGCGTCAGCACATGGTCGATGTAAGCGGACAGCGTAAGCCGGTCATGCCCGATTACACGGGTGATACGCATGATACGCTCGTGGTACTCCGGGCGCACATACGCCATCTTCCCCTCACGTGCCTTTACTTCCGGGTCGCGGATGAACAGGCGTTCATAGTCCTTCTCACTGCATTTGCCGCTTACCGGGACAGGCGACAGTATTTCCACACTCGCCTGCACTTGGGTAAACATACCTCCGCAGTCTTGCTGTGGTCTTTTTTCATTCGGTGTCATTTCTTTTTCCATTTTCAAATCAGATCTTCACGTTGTTTCTTGTACAGTTCGTTGATTCTCTCCTTGTGCTGTTCCAGATGCTGGCGCAGCACGGTATCCACATATCCGCCTACTGAGATTTCCCCTCCGGCGATGTCGTTCACGATTCTGAGGATCTTGCCGTGGACGTCACGGCTGATATAGACACATTGGCGGGTCTTTATCTCGTTGCGGCGCAGGAATAGCTCGTTGTAGTCCTCGTCCTGCCTTTTCCGGCGTCCACTTTCCCTCTGCGCTTTTTCCCGTGTTACGGGTTGCACAGGAGATGGTTCCGGTGCGGCGGTGTCCTCTTCGGTCGGTGCAGCTGCGGGTACTTCCTGTGCGGGGCGCAGTGTCCCGTCCTGTGTGCGCCGCCCGATGGAGGCTAACAGCAGTTCCTCGTCGATGCCTTCCGTGTTCACTTTCCTGCTGCCCATGCTCACTGCGGTCTGATGATGTCGCTTATCTCTTCGGAAAACTCCCGGATGCCACTCCCTTTCAGCAGTGCCGTGTCCATCGGGAAGATGGTGGAGCGGAAAACGCTCTTGCGCTCTTCCGAAAGGTCACGGCGGAACTTCTTGCTGTCGGGCAAGCGGGTGGAAAGTACCGGAAAGCCCATTTCGGCTATCACTTCCTCGTAGATGCCGTACAAGTCGTTCCTCTCCCTGCCGTCCACCATCGTCCAGAACAGATGCAGCCCCTTTGTTTTCGCCTGTCCGGTAGTCATCAGCCTGTCGCGGAACATCGTGACGAATTTCAGGGTACTCTCCACGACAAAGCGGTCGGCACTCAGCGGAGTGAAAATGTAGTCCATCTGCGAGAGCGTCTTTATCACGCCGTTGCTTCGGAGTGTGCCGGGCATGTCGAAGAACACCACGTCGGGTTTCACGTCCTCAGTGGCAATCATCCTCTCGGCATCGTCGAGGGCGTTCACCGCATTGCTTTTGACGATGGTGTAGGCGTTCTTTTTGATCCGGCGGAAATGGTCGCAAGCGAGAGCCTTGAAGTAGGTGCTGCTGTCGATAAGCCCCATTTCGTGTTCGCGCAGCCCGTGGATGCTGTGCTGCGGGTCGTCGCAGTCCACGACGGCGACATTGTAGCCTTTCACGTTGTGCAGGTAGCTGGCGGCAAGTGCCGTGACAGTGGATTTGCCGATGCCACCTTTCTGTGTTGCGAATGCAACGAAGATTTCCTTACTCATAGTTCCATTTATTTTAATTGTTGATGATTTGTTTTTCTGTTTCCATACGGATTTGGCTGTCGCACCATCCGCTTCCGTGACTACACACGCAGGCGGGTCGTCGCGTATCCGGTTCTGTGGTGAAGCGGTGCGTCGGACAAATGGTGATTGACGACATTGCGTCATGAAGTCATTGAATCCATACGTCACCGAATTGTCGGAGAACCGGGTTTCCGACGGTTCGGGTATCCGTTTCGGCAAGTATCCGAAGAAGCGGATTTCCGGGTATTTGAATGTTCCGTTTATCATATCTTCAAATCGTTCGTTTCTTGAATCATGCTGCAAATAAACAAGTATATTTTGGAACCTGTATCACTTCTCCGGCAAGTGGCGGCACGTTGCGCCGGTTGGCAGTCATTGACCGGGTCAAGCATCTGTCCGATACCGCTTTAAGGGCGTAACTTTGCACCCGGACAGCAGGGTTCGCCGATGACGCGCGGCCCGGAGTCCTGAAAGGTATTTTCCCAATCCGTCCCCTGACGGATTTTTATGTTCACCTGAACATAGCAAGATGTCTTTTCAGCCGCTCAAAATATTTTGAGCAGCCACGAAAAGCACTTGCCCTTGCAGGGGGCGGGCTTTCCCTCCGAAGTCGGGAAGCCTTTCAGAACTGCGGTGCTGTAATCCGAAGCGGCGGCTTATGCCGTCAATCCGCTAAATCCAAAGTAATATGAAAGAGAAAAGGAAAAGCAAATCAGGGAGAAATCCCAAACTTGATCCGGCGGTGTACCGGTACACCGTCCGTTTCAACGAGGAGGAACACAACCGTTTCCTCGCCATGTTCGGAAAATCGGGTGTCTATGCACGGTCTGTTTTCCTCAAAGCGCACTTCTTCGGGCAACCGTTCAAGGTGCTGAAGGTGGACAAGACGTTGGTGGACTATTACACCAAACTGTCGGATTTTCATGCACAATTCCGTGCCGTGGGTACGAATTACAACCAAGTCGTGAAGGAACTGAGGCTGCATTTTTCAGAGAAAAAGGCGATGGCGTTGCTCTACAAATTAGAGCAACACACCGTCGAACTCGTGAAACTGAGCCGCCGGATTGTGGAACTTTCAAGGGAAATGGAGGCAAAATGGTCGCAAAAATCAGTGTAGGAAGTTCGTTGTACGGCGCGATTGCCTACAACGGGGAGAAGATTAACGAGGCGCAGGGGCGGCTTCTCACCACCAACCGCATCTACAATGACGGTTCGGGAACGGTGGACATAGGCAAGGCGATGGAGGGTTTTCTCACCTTCCTGCCACCGCAGATGAAGATCGAGAAGCCGGTGGTGCATATCTCTCTCAACCCGCACCCGGAGGATGTGCTGACCGATATTGAGTTGCAGAATATCGCCCGCGAGTATCTGGAAAAACTCGGTTTCGGAAACCAGCCTTATCTTGTATTCAAGCACGAGGACATCGACCGCCACCACCTGCACATCGTGACGGTCAACGTGGACGAGAACGGGAAAAGGCTCAACCGGGATTTTCTCTACCGCCGCAGCGACCGTATCCGCAGGGAACTGGAACAGAAGTACGGATTGCATCCGGCAGAACGTAAAAATCAGAGATTGGATAATCCGTTGCGCAAGGTGGCCGCATCGGCAGGTGATGTGAAGAAGCAGGTAGGCAACACCGTGAAGGCTCTGAATGGGCAGTACCGTTTCCAGACGATGGGCGAATACCGTGCGCTCCTTTCCTTATATAATATGACGGTGGAGGAAGCGAGGGGCAACGTGCGCGGACGGGAGTATCACGGGCTGGTCTATTCCGTCACGGACGACAAGGGTAACAAGGTGGGCAACCC
Organism: Bacteroides sp. L10-4; assembly: GCF_013373675.1. Taxonomy (NCBI): domain Bacteria; kingdom Pseudomonadati; phylum Bacteroidota; class Bacteroidia; order Bacteroidales; family Bacteroidaceae; genus Bacteroides; species Bacteroides sp. L10-4. Next base: position 1,610 of record NZ_JABXJH010000001.1, on the reverse strand, counting down.
GTTCAAATCCTCGCTTTTCGGGAAGTCCGCAGGCTATGAAGCCGTACAGAAGAAGTTTGTCCGTTCCAAATCGGAAATCAAGGATAGGAAACTGGCAGACATGACGAAACGCACCGTCCTTTCCGTGCTGCAAGGCACTTATGACAAGGACAAATTTGTATCCCAACTCAAAGAGAAGGGCATCGACACCGTACTGCGCTACACAGAGGAAGGGCGCATCTATGGGGCTACCTTCATCGACCACCGCACGGGATGCGTGCTGAACGGTTCGCGCATGGGTAAGGAGCTTTCGGCGAATGCCTTGCAGGAACACTTCACCCTGCCATACGCCGGACAACCGCCGATACCGCTATCCATCCCTGTGGATGCTGCGGACAAGGCACACGGGCAGACCGCCTACGACAGTGAAGATATATCGGGCGGTATGGGCTTGCTCACTCCCGAAGGTCCGGCGGTAGATGCCGAGGAAGAGGCTTTCATCCGGGCGATGAAGCGCAAAAAGAAGAAAAAACGCAAGGGCTTGGGTATGTAATCAGAGTATCAACAATTAAAAAATCAATGTATGTCACAACAAGAAGACGATTTGAGGGCATTGGCGAAAATCATGGATTTTCTGCGTGCCGTGAGTATCATTTTAGTGGTCATGAACGTGTACTGGTTCTGCTACGAAGCCATCCGGCTGTGGGGCGTGAACATCGGCGTGGTGGACAAAATCCTTCTGAACTTCGACCGCACGGCGGGGCTGTTCCATTCCATTCTCTACACGAAGCTGTTTTCCGTCCTTTTGCTTGCCTTGTCCTGTCTGGGTACGAAGGGTGTCAAGGGTGAGAAAATCACTTGGGGGAGAATCTGGACAGCATTTGCCGTCGGGTTCGTGCTGTTTTTCCTGAACTGGTGGTTGCTGCCCCTGCCGCTGCCGCTTGAAGCGGTGACGGGACTGTATGTCCTTACCATTGGAACGGGCTATGTCTGCCTGTTGATGGGTGGTCTGTGGATGAGCCGCCTGTTGAAACACAATTTGATGGAGGATGTTTTCAACAACGAGAACGAGAGTTTCATGCAGGAAACGAGGCTTATCGAAAGCGAGTATTCGGTCAATCTGCCGACACGTTTCTATTACAGGAAACGCTGGAACAACGGTTGGATCAATGTAGTTAATCCCTTCCGTGCGTCCATCGTGTTGGGTACGCCGGGCAGCGGCAAGTCCTATGCCGTGGTAAACAATTTTATCAAGCAACAGATTGAAAAGGGCTTTAGTCAATACATCTACGATTTCAAGTATCCCGACCTATCTACTATTGCCTACAACCATTTGCTGAACCACCCGGACGGCTACAAGGTAAAGCCGAAGTTCTATGTGATCAACTTCGACGACCCGCGACGCTCTCATCGGTGCAATCCCATTCACCCGGATTTTATGGAAGATATTACGGATGCCTATGAGAGTGCCTACACAATAATGCTCAACCTCAATAAAACGTGGGTGTGACCTGTAAAGTCGCGTAATTGATTGTTAAACAGTGATATTAGTTGCATGATTTAACCCGCTGTTCCGTCAGCGGTAGCCTACTATAAGGTGCATCTCCAGTGATGGGTTGTGCCAAGCTTAT